>JBGVBX010000001.1:0-19488 GCA_045225975.1 Malacoplasma sp.
ATCCACATAGTGGATATAATTTTTTGCTGACATTTTTTTAATACTTCACCTATAATTCAAGTGTTGCACTTAAGATGTCATTCTGGGTTTGGAATATTGATTCCAAATATAAATAAATTTATGTATTTTTAATTTAAAATGCTAAAATATTATGGGTATCAAAAGAGTGGAACTAAAATTTATTAGATCAATATTATTTTCTAGTGTAGGTGTATTATCTGCAAGTGTAGTTACTCCTATAGTGTTATCAAGTTGCGCCAAAAAACAAACAATTTCAGTTGATAGTGTTACATTAGACAAAGATAAATTAGAATTAGGTGAAAACGGAACTGCCAAACTAACAGCAACTGTCTTCCCAGAAAATGCAACTAATAAAAATGTAACTTGAAGTTCATTGAAGCCTGCTATTGCCACAGTTGATCAAATTGGAAATGTTAAAGCAATTAGTGAAGGAACTACAACTATTACTGTAGTCACTGAAAATGGTGGTTATACAGCTTCTTGTGAAATTATTGTAGCTAAAGGGATAACTCCAGTTACGAGCGTTAGATTAGATAGAGATAAATTAGAATTAGTTGAAGGTAGGGTTGCTAAACTAACAGCAACTGTCTTGCCAGAAAATGCAACTAATAAAAATGTAACTTGAAGTTCAAGTAATGAATCTATTGCCACAGTTGATCAAAACGGATTTGTTACTGCAATAGTTCCAGGAAATACAGAAATTTCTGTAACCACTGAAGATGGTTTGCATACAGTTGCTTGCAAGCTTACTGTCACTAAAAATGTAATTTTTGTTGAAGGTGTTACATTAGACAAAGATAAATTAGAATTAGGTGAAAATGGAACTGCCAAACTAACAGCAACTGTCTTCCCAGAAAATGCAACTAATAAAAATGTAATTTGAGGTACGAGTGCCCCATCTGTTGTTACAGTTGATCAAGATGGAAATGTTAAAGTAGTTGATGAAGGTACTGCAATTATTACTATAGTCACTGAAAATGGTGCATATACAGCTTCTTGTGAAGTAATAGCAAAATGACATGTATATGTTGAAGGTGTTGAATTAACTGAACATTCATTAAATTTACCATTCGCATGAGAGCATCAATTAACCGCTACTGTTTTACCAAAAAATGCTGATAATCAGGATGTAACATGGTCTTCAAATAATCCAACTGTTGCCACAGTTGATAAAAAAGGAATAGTTAAAGCAGTTGGGTTAGGAAAAGCAACAATTACTGTAATCACAGAAGATGGTGGATTTAAAGACACTTGTGAAGTAGAAGTAAAAGAATATATACCAGTTGAAGGTATTGAAATAACTGAAGAATCATTAGTTTTACCATTTGCATGGGAACATCAATTAATCGCTAATGTTTTACCATGAAATGCGAATAATCGTGGCGTATCATGGGATTCAAGCAATAAATCTATTGCCACAGTTGACCCTCTATTAGGAGTAGTTAAAGCAGTTGGGCCAGGAAAAACAACAATTTCTGTAACAACATGAGATGGTTTATATAAAGCCACTTGTGAAGTAGAAGTAACACCATAATGTAGTAGGAACAAAACAACAAAAAGTCTTGATGTAAAAAACAGTCAAGACTTTTTTGTTATTCATGGTGCACATGAAGGGATTTGAACCCCCACTCAATAAGAATTAGATCCTAAGTCTAACGCGTCTACCAATTCCGCCACATGTGCATTATTGATATTATACAAACTTGATAATAGATTATCATTTTATCGGCTTGATGTTATTTTTAATTAAATAGTTATTTGTCTTAGAAAATGGTTTAGAACCAAAAAAACTTACATAAGCGCTTAGTGGAGAAGGATGAGAGCTTGTTAGTACCAAATTATTATTAGTGTCAATCAATTTAATCTTATTAATAGCTTGATTTCCTCAAAGAATATAAACTAAATGTTTTAAATGCTTGTTTAAATATTTAATTACAAAGTTTGTAATTTTCCACCAATTTAAGTATTTATGTGACATTGGTTTATTAGCCTCAACACTTAATGATTCATTCAACAATAATACACCTTGTTTTCCCCAATCAGAAAGATCACCATTTACTCTAATGATGTTTAAATCATTTTTTAATTCTTTAAAAATGTTAATTAATGATTTAGGCAATTGGACATTATTATTAACACTAAATGATAATCCATTAGCTTGGTTAGGTTTATAATATGGATCTTGCCCAACAATCACTACTTTAGTTTCATTAACATTAAAAAAATTAAAACAATTAAATAAGTTTTGTTTATGTGGATAAATGGTTCTAGTTTTGTATAGAATATCAAGTTGATTTAATATATTGTCTAGATCAGTTTTTATTTCTTTATCATTTAAAACTTTATTTCAATCAGTATTAATAGTAATATCCATTATTTACCAATAAAATAAATTTTCTTTGAATCAATTTCATCAGATTCATTAAATGTAATTTTTTCTCCATCATCCTTATAGCCACCAAACATTCATCTAAAGATCATATATGGATCTTTAGTAAATGCATCATATGATGAGTTATATTTTGCTATATCAGCTTTAGGAATTTTATTTTCGGTTAGAGTCTTAATAATATTAGATCAGTCTTTATACATCTTTGAATTTTCAGCAAAGTTTAAGATCTTATTCTCATCATTTTCTTTAATGTTATCTATTGGTGAATAGTAATCAAAATTAAATGCAAAATATGCAGGAATTAGTGCACTAACACCACTAAAGTAAGGTATTTTTGATCAATAGTTTACTTCATTACCATTAGTGTCATAGTATTTAAATGAAATGTCCATCAATTTGTATTGTGCAAGAGCAATATAATCTCCTGGTTTGATTAATCTATTTTCATATCAATATTTAATAGTTGGATCAATCTTATCTAATTTGAAATTATCACTAGTTCAATCACCATAATAATTGTCATAATCTTTTTCATCTCGTTCAATAAATTTTTGCTTAAATGAAACACTACCAATTGATGGTGTGTCAACATCAACATGTTTAGTTATATTTTCTCAAATTTTATTTCTATTAATTTCTTTATTGATTTTATCAATATTGCTTTCTGTTTGTGGTATTAATCAATCATTAATATTAATTGAATTTGATTTAACAGTAGGGTTGTAATAATTACTATCTATACTTGATAAATGAATTAGTGTTGGAATATTAGCAATACCAGATACTCCTGTTGGATGTTCATGTTTAGTATCTTTTTCATCATATGAATAGATGCAATATGGTGACATTTTTTCATTTACTTTTTGTCAATCATATTTTTTGTCTAAAGTGTTATATGTGTATACACCAGTAAATGCAGTATTTGCAGGGATTAAATATGGCAATGATTTGTTTTTTTCATTATTTGTATCAAATTTATGATTAGGATCTTTTCTCAAATCTTTTGTTTCTAGCGTGATAAATGGTGTGTTATTATTAACTACATCTACTAGTCCAACATCAACACCTGAATACTCTTGGTTTCATTCAACAGAATAAGGACCAAATTTGTATTGTGAATCACCTGTAGAAATTAGATTAGCATTGTCATAGTAAAATCTAAAAAAATCATAGTTTTGATTTCAAGAATCTTCTCCTTGTGATTTGTTTTTTGTTCCATGATTAAATTTATTTGAATGTGTAAATACATTATCTAATAATTCATTAATAGTATTAGTATCAGTTTGACTAATAATTTTGTTAATAAAATTATTCATGTAGTTTACCATGGTTAAGAAATTAAATGATATAGAGTTTGCTGATGTTGAAGTAGATACATTAATTAAATTTTGGTAACTATTAAGTCTGCCAGTATTATCTAAAAAATTAGAATTTTCATCAACAGTAGCCGTTCATTTATAGTCATAGAAAGTCTTAGTATCAATTTGGTATGGTACTTCTTTGTAATTATTTCCCCATCAATCAATATTGAATGATGAATGACCATTGTATGAATAAAATTTACTAATTCCAAGTTTGAATGAATTATCAAATGCAGAAGTATATAAAAACTTGTTAGGCAAATAACCTGTAATATCTGCTAAATCTTCACTAAGTTTAATGTTATTTTTATCTCTTGCATTTGATAAATATGGATCAATTAAATCAAAATCTTCAGAAGAATTTATAAAACCATATGCAAATGGACTTATATCTATTGTTGGATCATCACTAGTTCCTTTAGTTATTACTGGTAAGTAATATTGAGAAATTGTAGAACAACTAGTTAGAGTGAGAGAAGGAAAAATAGTTGCACAAATTAATAGTGGTGAAGTGATTAATATTTTTTTATTCATTTTTGCCTCGCTCTACAAATTTACCATAAGCTTTAATAAATCCTAATGTTGTGCTACCTGTAGCACCATTACGATGCTTTTCAATAATATATTCAATGTATTGTGGAGATAATTGACTTTGTTGTTTTTTGTTTTTATCTTCCTCATCATCTAGAATTTCAGTTTGATTAGATTTGTAATATAAAAATGAAACAATATCAGCATCTTGTTCAATAGCTCCTGATTCACGAAGATCTGAAAGCAATGGCCTTGGGTTTTCACCATTTGCTGTTTTTCCACGATCTTCAATCTTACGTGATAATTGTGCCAAGGCCATAATTGGTGTTTCAACTTCTCTAGCAATAACTTTTAACATACGTGAAATATTAGCAACTTCTTGCTGACGATTAATAGCATTATTGCGATCATTTAATCCTTTTAATAATTGTAAGTAATCAACAACTGTTAATCTAATATCATAGTTGGCTTTTAATTGCCTTAATTTAGCCTGGATGTCAAGAATTGATAAATCACTTGTGTCATCAATAAAAATTGGTAAGTTTTGAATTAATTCAATATGGCTATTTATTGCATATAACTCATCATCCTTTAAATCTCCTCGTTTAATTTGTGTAATATTAACAAATGAAAGGCTTGCTAACATTCTTTCAATAACTTGTTTTTTTGACATTTCAATTGAAAATAAAACTACAGCACCTGGTTTTTTATTTTCATCTTGCTTTTGTGATTTGATATCTTTAGCAGCATTAAGTATGAAATTTAATGCTAAAGCAGTTTTACCTGTACCTGGTCTCGCTGCTAAGATTATTAGATCTCCTTTTTGAAAACCGTCAGTAAATTTATCAATATCTTGATAACCACTACTAATACCTGTCAATTTAGTGTGGTCAGAATTAATCATTTTATCTAATGATTTCTTATATTCATTAGTTATTTCACCAATTGGTTCAATATTATCAGCTTTTTTAGAGTTAACAATTGATGAGAACTTTGTTAATCATTTATATGATTGATCTTTAAATCTTGTAAAATCAGGTTGTTCATTAATTAGTTGACCTGCAAAGTTGTTTAATTGTTTTTTAATTGAAAATTCTTTAACTAAATCAATATATGAATCAAAATTAATTGATGTAGTTCACTCGTATGCTAGATTAACTACAATACTGTTATAATCTCCAATCAATGTTGCTAATTCTTGATTTTTAGATAGGTATTCAATAACTGTATCTTTATTTACAGGTTTTGATTGACGATGAATTTCACCGATTACTTGAAATATACAACGAAGTTTAATATCAAAAAAATCATCAGTTGATAATTTAGATAGAGCATCATCAATAATGTTATTGTCATTTAACATGCATGAAATAATATACTGCTCAAACTTTGTTTGAGATTTAATAATGTTAGTTGATTTATTTACATTATTTTGTTCCATAATTATTTCCTATGTTAATCAATAACAATGATATGCAAGTTTGCTTTAACATTTTTGTAAATATTCAAAGAAATATGAATATTACCTACTTTCAATGGTTGAAAATTGTCTTCAAACATATATTTATTTATTTCAATATCATGTTGTTTTAAATCATTTATTATTTGTTTTTGAGATATAGAACCAAAGGTTTTACCATTATTTGATTTCAATTTATAGTTTAAAGTTACCTTTTCAATTTTTTCTTTTAGTTTATTTGCTTTAGAAATGTTATCTGCTTCATTTTTTTCAAGTTTAGCTAAATCTTTTTGCAAATATTCATTAGCTGTAGTAGTAGCAACAACTGCTAATTGCTTTTTAGCTAAATAGTTGCGAAAATATCCATCACTAACTTCAATAACTTGATTTTTTTTCCCAACATTTTTAACATCTTGAAGCAAGATAACTTTCATGTTTACTCCTTAATAAATGGCATTAGTGCGACAATACGTGCACGCTTAATAGCATTGGTTACCATCTTTTGATGTTTTGCACATAATCCAGTAATTCTTCGTGGAAGAATACGGCCATTATTAGCAATAAAATCATTTAATAGTTCAACATCTTTGTAATCGATGTGGTAAATGCCTTTAGAACAAAGAACGCATGATTTTTTAAAAAATTTTACTGGTCTTTTATTTGTTTGTTGTTTATTATTGCCTTTTTTTGTTATTTTAGTTTGCATAAATTTCCTTTCAATAAATTATTTAGATGTTTTGTCTAATTCATCAAATCATTCAAGATCATCATTTTCATCATATTTAGGTGCCTCAGTTTTTTGTTCTGATGGTTCCAAATTGTTAATTGATGATTCTGGGAAGACTTCAGATATACTTGGTGTATCATTTGCTGTAGATTCTGTTTTAGATCCTAAAGCTTCAATGTTATCAACAACAACTTCCATAACATAAACTGTTTGATTAGTTTTCTTAGAAATATAACTTCTTCTTGATATTCTACCTTCAATACTTACTAGACTGCCTTTTTTTAAATATGTTTGAACAAAGTTAGCTTGATTATTCCAAGCTACACATGGAACAAATGTAGTATTATTTTGTGGATTTGTTTTTGAATATGATCCATTACATGCTACAGTAAAATTAGATACTTGTAAAGCACTATTGTTAGTAGTCCTAGCAGTTGGATCAGTAGCAATTCTACCTACTAATAAAACTTTATTCATTTGATTTTGCCTCAGCATCTTGGTCTTTAATTGTAGTTTTAATCTTTTCAGCAGCTTCTTTCATTAAAGCTTTATGCTCTATAATTTTCTTGTAGAATGCTGCTTGTTTCTTAGACTTCTTAATTTTCTTAGGATTTGCTAATGCTCTTGCACCATAATCTTTGTCAAGATTAATAATTAAAAATCTAATTACATCTTCATTAAGTTTTGCTAAACAATCAAACTCTGAAATTTCTGCTGGAATTTTAGTAGAAAAATTTAATTGGGTATATCAACCCTTTTCAAAGTTTTTAATTTTGTATGCTAGATCCTTGAGACCTAATTTGGTTAATTTAAAGTCTTTGTTTTTATCAACAACTTTAATTAAGTTTTTAATTGTATTTTCGGCTTCTTTTTCACCTAAGTCGCCTCTAACGACTAATAATATTTCATAATTTGACATAGTGTCTCCTTCACGGTTTTATAGTTTAATCAAAAAGATTAAACAAAGAAATACACCTATGCTATTGCATAAATGTGTTTATATTATATATAAATAATAATTTATTTTAATTCTATACAATTGTTAAGCTAATTTAATATTAATGGTTAAAGTTTTTTTCAACTAAAGTATCTAGAATAATTGAATTCTTTGATCAAGGTTTATTTTTAACAAAATTGATTGGTTGATCAAAAGATTCATTAAAATAGAATAATTGATCGACCTTATATTGAGTTTTTAAAGTATTGTATAAATGTAAACAGTCTTTATTAAAACCATCATAGTTGGATATAACAAACGGATATTTTAAAATGTTAACATTATATCTTGTTTTAAAGTTATTAAAATTATTCAGAATTTCAAATTTAGTATTAGTCTTATATTCTAAGAAGTTTATAAAAGTTACTTCTTGATCTTTAATGAAATAATCATCTAAAGATGATCATTGATTTTTGAAATCAATAACAATGTATTCATATTTATCATTTATTAAATTTATTTGTTTTTTTAATAGTCTTAGTACTTCATCGATACTTTTAATTTTTAGATTTTGATTAGTATCATACCCAAACATTAGAATGTCAAGATTTTTTTGATACAAATATAATTTGAAAGGGACAATTGTTTTTGCTTCCTCGTTAATTGAGATTTTAGATTTAATTTCATCAAAGTATTTAGGGGATAATATAGTGGTAAATATTAAATTTTTTTTATTCTTTTTAGCTAGACAAGTGGCAAAATTGATAGCAAAATAACTTTGAGCTCGGTATGTTTCTTTACTGTGATTTATGATAATAATGTTTTTCATGTTTTAAGCTATAATTTGTTTTCAAATTCTTGGATATTTTTTATTTGTCTTTTTTTGTTTTTTGAAAACAAATATATGATGTAATACTTCATTAGAAGTAAATTTCTGTTCATTAATTAAAGACAGATTTAATTCTTTAATTATATTTTCAGATTGTTTTAATTCTATATTACCTTTTTTTGATTTAGGTTCAACGATTAATCCAGAAACTTTAGCATATGGTGCACTAATTTCTAATAAAACTTTTAGTTCAGCGACAGCTCTTGAAGTAACTAAATCAAATGTTTCATATTCATTATCATCAATAGATTCTGCACGTTTATTAATGATGGTTACATTTTCTAAATGTAGTTGTTTAACAAGTTCATTTAAAAATTTAGCCTTTTTATTTGTAGCTTCAATAATGGTCAAATCAATATGCTTAAATAACAACTTAATTATTATTCCTGGAATTCCGCTACCAGAGCCAATATCTAAAACTTTTTTGATTTTAGATAATTCAATTTCTTTGTAATCAATAATTGAATCAAAAAAATATTTTTGATAAATAACATCTTCATTAGCTAGGTTTGTTAGATTTAAAAGTTTGTTTTTATTTTGAATAAAATTTTTATATACCTCAATTTGATCAAAAAAATCATTTGGTATATTTTGAAAATTCTTTTTAATCAGTGTTTTGAATTGTTCTTTGTTCATTTTATTTCTTATTTGTTTCTACATAATATTTGATAATCATCAAATCATTTATAGTAATTCCTGGAATTCTTGAAGCTTGTTGTAAAGTTAATGGCTTAATTTTATTTAGTTTTTCACGAGCTTCAAGATGAAGATTTTTAATCTTACTATAATCATCAATATGGTTAATTTTTAATAACAAATATTTATTAAATTTAGCTAATGATTTCTCTTCATTTTCAATATAACCGCTATATTTGACTTGAATTTCAATCTTTATTTTAGTTTCAGTATCTAGTTTAACAAATTTACTATTTACCAAAACATCATCAATTTTAATTTGTGGTTGTTTTAGGAGATCATATAAGTTATGACTTTTATACTTACCTGCAAATTTCTTTATTTTTTTTAATGTTGTATTTTTTAAATAATTAATAATCTCTTTGATAGTATCATTAATCTTTAAGTATTTGTTATATCTAGCTTTAGGATTTAATCCTACTTGATAACCAATTTTTAGCAATCGATCATCAGCATTATCATTTCTTAAATATAAGCGGTGTTCTGCTCTTGAAGTTAATAATCTATATGGATCTTTAACTCCTTTAGTTACAAGATCATCAATCATAACACCAATATATGCCTCATTACGAGATAGAATTAGTTGTTGTTTATTTTCCATATTAAGGGTAGCATTGATACCAGCAATAATACCTTGTCCTGCTGCTTCTTCATAACCACTAGTACCATTAATTTGACCGGCAAAATATAATCCTTTAATAAGTTTAGATTCTAGTGTGGGTCATAATTGAGTAGGATTAATAGCATCATATTCAATAGCATAAGCATATTGTAAAATCTTGCAATTTTCTAAACCGACAATAGTGTGAACAAATTTTTCTTGTACTTCTTTTGGCAAGGAAGTAGATAAACCTTGTAAGTAATAGTAATTGCTATTTAGTGATACTGGTTCAATAAATATTTGGTGCCTTGGCTTATCTTTAAATCTGACTAATTTATCCTCAATACTTGGACAATATCTTGGTCCAACTCCAGATATTTGGCCCGAATACATTGCTGAAAGCAATAAGTTATTAAGAATAATCTTATGGGTTTTAGCATTAGTATAGGTTAAATAACATGGAATTTGTTTATTGTATGGAAGAAACTGCTTACCATAAAAATTGAAATGCAATTTAGCATTAGTTCCTTTTTGAATTTCCATTTTTTTAAAGTCAATAGTATTTTTGTCAACTCTTGGTGGGGTTCCAGTTTTAAGTCTTAATAGTTCAAATCCAAGTTTTTTTAAATTGTTTGATAAATTATTGGATCTTGGAAAACCCAAAGGTCCAGATTCTTTTTTAACTTTACCCATATGGGTAATAGAGTTCATGTATGTACCAGTAGTTAAAATTACTGTTTTAGCTTTAAAAATTCCTTTTGAAGTTTTAATTCCTTTAATTGTTTTTTTATCAACAATTAATTCATTAACCTCAATGCAGTTTAGATCAATATATTTATGTTGCTTGATTTGTTTAATGAAGTATTGGTGATATAATTCTTTATCAATTTGAGCACGGTATGCTCATACACCAGGACCTTTAGAACTATTCAATAGTTTCATTTGTAATGCACAATGATCAGTAGCAATACCTTGCATACCACCCAAGGCATCAATTTCTCTTGTTACTACTCCTTTAGCAGGACCACCAATAGATGGATTACATGGTGCTTGAGCAACAGAATCTTTTATTAATGTGAATAAACCAACATGGTATTTTTTATTAGCTGCAGCAAATGCAGCTTCAATACCAGCATGTCCAGCACCAACAACAATGACATCATAATTTTTCATTATTAAATAAAATCCTTTGGTGCTTTATTGATAAAAATCCTTATTAACTAAGAAACAATTTTATTTAGCCTTTGTTTCTTTATGTATAGTTGTTTTGCGACAAAATTTACAATACTTTTTTTGTTGTAGTTTTTCTGGTGTTGTTTTAGGGTTTCTTCTAGTTAAATAATTAATATGTTTACATTCACTACATTCTAATCTAACATTTTTCTTATCTGCCATAATATATAAATATCCTTATATTGAAAAGTGCTTATATTATATTAAAATATAATAAACACACTATGAAAAAGATTCAAATTAATGATGAGATATATAAAAAGTTAGAAGAAGCCTATGTAGATTTTAGAAAAAATCAAGATAAAATACCACCTGCTATTTATCGTCAATATGGTGACTCTTTTGATAGTTTTTGTGAAAAAATATTATCTGATTTTGTTGAAAACATTAAAAAATCAGCTGAACTTTCAAAATCATTTGGTGATTTATTCAAAGGTTTTGATATATCTAAATTAAAAGAAGAATTGTCAAGTTTTTCATCACTTTTTTCTGGAGAAAAGCAAGAGAAAAAAGATAAAGATGAAGAGAATAGTGATCCAGAAAAGACTAAAAATTAGTGCAAAATCCTAAAAACATTTAGGATACTATTTAACTTTTTTAACCCTAATTTGTTTAGTAATATTTTTTGCTAATAGTGTTGATATTCACTATTTTATGTCTAATTAATTCTTAATAATTTTATATATATGTATGCTAATATTATATGACCATTACTAAGTTAAAAAATAGAAGAGAATTTAGGGAATGATTAACTAAAAACCATAATATAGCTAGTGAATGTTGAATACCTTTAAAAAGAGGTAAACCAATAGATCCTAAAATTTTTTATTATATTGATGCTGTAGAAGAAGCTTTATGTTTTGGTTGGATCGATAGCACACATAAATCTCATAACGGTAAAATGATAGTAAGGTTTTCTCCTAGGAGAAAATCTAGTGTTTGGACAGAGTTAAATAAAGAAAGAGTTAAAAGATTAGATAAATTAGGATTAATGACTAAATATGGCAAATCAAAGCTTCCTAAAGATATGTCATATCACATTGATAGAGATGTAGAAGCTGCTTTAAAAAAAGCTAGAGTTTATTCCATTTTTAAAAGTTTTCCACCTCTTTATCAAAGAATTAGAAGTTACAATGTCGCTTTTTATAAAAACAAAGATAAAAATGTTTATGTTAAAGCTTTAGACCATTTAATAAAAGAAACTAAAAAGAAAAAAAAGTTTGGTGAATGAAACGATTATGGAAGATTATTAGATTATTAATGCAAAAAGTTATTTAATTTGATATCTCTATTTAATTTTTATCAGATAATTCACTAGTATTTTTTTAGTTATATAATATATACATTATGAAATCTAATAACATTAAAACTGTATGTTGAGATGCAAATACTGCAGTTGGTAATATTGCTTATTCATTTAGTGAATTAGCAATAATTTACCCAATTACACCATCTTCAACAATCGCTGAATATATTGATGAACAATCAACACTAGGCAAAATAAATTTATTTGGAAATAGGGTTCAAGTAACTGAAATGCAAAATGAGAAAGGTGCTGTTGGTGCATTACATGGTAGCTTGCAAACTGGTAGTGTATCTAATACATTCACCTCAAGTCAAGGATTATTGTTAATGATTCCTAACATGTATAAGATTGCAGGTGAGTTATTACCTTGCGTTATTCATGTAACAGCCAGAACAGTAGCTGCTCATGCATTATCAATTTATGGTGAACAATCAGATGTAATGGCATGTAGACAAACTGGATTTTGTATGCTTGCATCAAACAATCCACAGGAAGCTCAAGATTTAGCATTAATTGCTCATGTAGCAACATTCAAAACATCAATTCCATTTTTACATTTTTATGATGGATTTAGAACATCACATGAAATCAATAAGATTAAATTAATTGATGAAGAAGTAATGAAGAAAATGCTTCCAAATAAAGAAATTAATGATTTTAAGAATCGAGCATTATCTAATGTAAATCCTCGCCAAATGGGAACAGCTGAGAACTCTGATATATATTTCCAACATCGTGAGGCATGTAATATTTATTATGATACTGCATATGACAAAATCGTTAAGGTGATGAATGAATTTGGCAAATTAACTGGTAGAAAATATGCGCCATTTGTATATTCTGGTAGTAAATCAGCAACCAACGTTATTGTTTTAATGGGTAGTGGTTGTGATACTGCTGAACTTGTAGTTAATAAAGTAAAACTTCCTACACCTTCAGGTGTATTAAAAGTGCACTTATATCGTCCATTTAATGCTAAGGCATTTGTTAATGCCTTACCAAAAACAGTTAAGAATATAACTGTTCTTGATCGAACAAAAGAAGCCGGATCAGTTGGAGAACCATTATATGTTGATGTTATATCAGCATTAAAAGAAAATGGTTGCAACAAAATTAATGTTTATTGTGGTAGATATGGTATTGGTGGTAAAGATTTTACACCAAATAATGTTATTAGCATATTTGAAAATATGAATGCTAAGTCACCAATTAACCACTTTAGCGTTGGCATTATTGATGATGTAACATTTAGATCATTACCAGAGCCTAAAAATCCTTATTATGTTAAATCTAAAGATTATGAATGTATTTTCTATGGATTGGGATCAGATGGTACAGTTTCAGCAAACAAAAGTACTATTAAAATTATTGGTTCAAAAACTAATAAATCTATTCAAGCATTCTTTGAATATGATTCAAAAAAATCAGGAAGCTTAACAGCTTCACATTTACGAATTTCTGATGAGGAAATAAAAAAACCATATGTTGTCCAACACGCTGATTTTATTGCTATCCATAATTATGTATTCGTACATAATTTTGATATCTTAGGTAACATTAAAACTAATGGTAAAGTTCTATTGAATACTGATTTGTCACTTGATCAATTAGCTCGTGATTTACCAGAAAATTTTAAAAAGCAATTAAAACAAAAAAATGTTGAATTATATGTAATTCCAGCATCTAAAGTTGCTATAGCAAGTGGTTTAGGTAATAGGGTTAATACAATAATGCAAGCTTGCTTCTTTAAAATAACAAACATTATTGATTTCAAACTTGCTATTGAAGAGATGAAAGCATATGCTACTAAATCATATGCTAAAAAAGGTGAAGCTATTGTTAAAGCTAATATTGTAGCTATTGACAATGCTACTGCTCAACTAAAGAAACTTGACACTAAAAAGATTATTAGTGTTAAGTCAAATCCATTTGTTAAGAAATATATTGATAATGATTTCTACAACAAAATCATGAAACCAATTAGTGAGAAGAAAGGTAACGAATTACCAGTATCATTATTTAGTGCTGATGGTAGTTATCCTATGGGAACTGCTCAATATGAAAAACGAGGAATTGCTGAGTCAATCCCAGTTTGTGATCCTAATAAATGTATTCAATGTGGTATGTGTTCATTTGTATGTCCACATGCAGCAATTAGAAGTTATGTTATTGATAACAATTCTGCTAAACAAGCACCAAAAGGTTTGAAGACAAAAGATGCTATTGGTATAAAAGATGCTCAATTTGCAGTACAAGTTTCACCATTAGACTGTACTGGATGTAAATTATGTGCAAATTCTTGTCCAGTTAAAGCATTAGAAATGCAACCATCAAAAATAGCTCGTGAGCAACAAATTAAAAACTATGAGTTTTTAGAATCTGCTAAGAAATATGATAAAAATAAAATTTTCTCAGTATTCTCTAAACCATCTGTAAAAATGGTGCAATTTTTAAAACCATTTTTTGAATTTAATGGAGCTTGTGCTGGTTGTGGTGAAACCCCATATGTTAGATTGGTTTCACAATTATTTGGTGATCGATTAATTGTTGCTAACGCAACAGGATGTAGTTCAATTTATAGTGGTAGTGCTCCAAGTTGTCCATATACAGTTGATGAAAATGGTCATGGTCCAAGTTGGGCTAACTCATTATTTGAAGACAATGCTGAATTTGGTTATGGTATGTATTTGTCATACAAATATCAACGAGATAATTTGATAAACAAATTAACAGAAATATCAAAATCAGTTAAAGATGCAAGTGCAAAAAAAGCATTAGAAAATTTATTAAAATCATGGAATGATAATAGTTCTAACCAATACGCATATGATTTAATTAGCAAAGCTAAGAAATCGCAAGATAAGATATTGTCAAAAGTTGTTAATGAAAACAGAAATTACTTGGGTAAAAAATCATTTTGAATCATTGGTGGTGATGGTTGATGTTATGATATTGATTATGATGGTGTTGATCATGTATTAGCTAGTGGTGCAAATGTAAATATCTTAGTACTTGATACTGAATTGTATTCAAATACTGGTGGTCAAGCTTCTAAATCAACTCCTATGGGTTGTGTAACTAAATTTGCTTCAGGTGGTAAATTAACACGTAAAAAGAATTTAGGCGAAATGGCTATGACATACAAAGATGTGTATGTAGCACAGGTTGCTATGGGAGCAAATCCACAACAACTAATTAATGCAATGGTTGAAGCTGAATCATACAATGGTGTAAGTTTAATTATTTGCTATGCTCCATGTATTAACCATGGTGTAAATATGTCAATGTCACAAAACATTGAAAAAGAAGCAGTTCAATCTGGATATTGAACTTTATATCGATATGATCCAAGAAAACAAAAACCAATGAGCATTGATTCACCTGCTCCTACAATGAAATATATTGATTTCATTAAGAAACAAAACCGTTATGCTAATTTGTTAAAATCTCAACCTTCAAGAGCTGACGAACTATTTAGAAATAGTGAGGATAATGCTAAGGATCGAAGAAACGAATTAACTAAACATTAGTTAATCAATATAAACTTCTTCCATTTTAGTTGTTTTGTAATAATTTTTTACAGTTTTACTTGTAATAACTTTAGATTTATCAAAATGAATTAAAGTCATATTTTTAGCGTCTCTTACTCTACTCATTCCAACATATAATTGTCCATATGTAAAAATATTTTTACAATCAATAGCTATTGAATCAAGTGTCATTCCTTGTGATTTATGAATAGTCAATCCGTATGCTGGAATGACTGGAATTTGCTTCATGTAAGCAATTGTTTTATTGTAGTAGTTAAGCTTTTTCCATGTGTGTCTTTTTAAAACTATTGGTTTAGGTTGATTATCAATTAAAACTTCTATATTATGTTCATTTAACTTTGTTACTGTAGCTTTTGTACCATTAACAAATCGGTTTTTAGGGTCATTATAAATAATTATTACTTTAGCACCTATTTTTAGATCCAATTTTTCTTTAGCTATACATTCTCGAATAATTGCATCTTTGTTATATTGTTTTCTTTTACCAGCAACAGTTGCTATGTATGTAGTTAATTTACCTGGTAGTCGATTAATTTTCTTTTGGTTAAATGTATCACATTCTTCATTAGTTGCAAAAAATATTGTGTCATTTTCTGTGGGTTTTCTTTTCTCACACATCTTGATAAGATTTTTGACTTGCTTTGATTCTACTCGGCCTTCTTTTATTTCATTAAGGCAATTGATAAAATCAGCATTGCTTTGACGATGAAAATGAATTAATTTATAAGTAATAATTTTACTTTTGAGTCATGGTTCACTTGTGAATATCCATTGGTTTTTCTTTATTTCGTTTTCCAAAACAACTGGTGGGATTTGATAAAAATCACCTGAAAAGACAACGATTTTTCCACCAAATGGTTTATTATTTTCACACGCTTTTTTTAATATCAAATCAATTAAAGTAAATTGATCAGCTCGAAGCATGGAAATTTCATCAATAATAATAACATCGAATTTTGCAAGACGTTTTTTTAGTGCTGAAAATTGAAATGTATGAGAAAAATAATTCAAATATGAAATATTTTTTTGAATATTTATACCCATAAATTTATGAATTGTAACTCCACCTAAGTGGAATGAACTTAATCCTGTAGTTGATGTTAATACAGCAGGAGTTCCGCTTTTGTTAAGTTCATCCTTTAAATTTTGTAATAATGTTGTTTTTCCAACTCCTGCACTACCAGTTAAAAAGATTGAAAGTTTTTTACTAATAATTTCATTTTTTAAATGACGTAAAAAATCACTTTTTGTTAAATGTTTCATAGTTATTTTATTTGTTTGCAACCTCTGATGATTGACGTAATTTATTTATTATATTATTGCGGTTTGAATCATCTGTAGGCTGCAATTAAATTATTGGGTATATATAATATATATAAATGTAAAACATAATTGTATACTTATTAAAATATTATTAAATGAGGCAAAAAATGAAAGTAATAAAAACAAAAAATGCACCAGCAGCATTAGGTCCATATGAAGCTGGAATTAAAGTTGGTAATTTTATTTTTACATCTGGACAAATTCCTCTAGATCCTGAAACTAATGAATTAGTAACAGGTTCTATTGAAGATCAAGCTCATAGATCATTGAAAAATATTAAAGGTATTCTTGAAGCTGAAGGATATTCATTAAATGATGTTGTTAAAACAACAGTATTTTTATCAGATATGAATAATTTTGCAGCTGTAAACAAAGTTTATGCTGAATATTTTAATGTAAATAAACCAGCAAGAAGTTGTGTACAAGTGGCAAAATTACCTAAAAATGTCGGTATTGAAATCGAAGTTATTGCTTATAAGGAGTAATTAAATATGGCTGAGCTTAAAACAACTAAAACCACATCATTTGGTAGTAATGATAAACAAGCAAAACCACTTGGACCAACTATTAAGATGAAAACTGAAACAGCTGGAAAAATTGGTTTGTTTGGTGCAATATCAATTATTATCGGTACAGTATTTGGTGTTGGTATATTTTTAAAAAACCAAAGTGTTTTTAAAAATAATAATGGTAACCCATTAGGTGTATTATTATCATGAGCAATAGTATTTATTATTGCTTTTGCTACTGCATTCTCATATGGTGAAATTACACGTGTAAGGACAAAAACAGCTAATTCAGGATTGGCAGGTTGAAGTGAAAGATATGTAGGATACAATTTTGGAAGATTTTTAAAAATTGCTTATCCTTTCTTCTACTATGCAATATATGTTTTTGCATTATCATTATTCTTTGCTGAAGGTGTATTATGTATTAACCCTAGCTTTATTGGCGAAGGTATGCCTAATATTTCAGGTCAGAGTATATGATTGCTATGAGGAATAGGTTTTGGTATAGCACTATTAATGTTATTTTCAAACTGATTAAATAGTTTTGCAGTTCAAAAATCAATGACTTTTATTTCACCAATTAAATTTATCCCTGTTTTAATGGTAATAATATTTGGTGTTTGAGGTGGAGTAAAGAATGGTGGCGGATATTTTAACCCTACTTATGAAAGTATAGATGGTTATACAGGTCAATTCACTGTATTTGGTGTTTTTGATTCATTACCAGCAATTATGTTTGCTTTCGATTCATTCTTAATTGTAGGTAATATTTCATCAAATGTAAAGAATCCAACTAAGAATGTTCCAATTTCAATCATTGTCTCAATGATTATTTCAGGCGTATTCTATTTCATGGTAACTATTTCACAATTATTAGGCGGATGTGGTAACCCATATAGTTTATTCCAAGCACTTTTCGCAGATCAAGAAACATTAAAAACAACATTTACAATAATAATTTCTATATTCTTAGCAATTTCATTATTTGGATGTGTAACTTCATTATCTTCCGCACTTATTAACACTACTCAATCAGCAATTGATGAAGAAGTTATTATTGGTTCAAAAGCAATGAAAAAAATTGCTAATGGTTCAAAAAATAAATTAACAAGCGGATTTATTATGTCAATAATAATCATTTCATTTTGATTCTTAACATTTGGAATTATTTCTGCTATATTAAAAACTGACCAAATTTTTGATGGATTATCAAATATTGTTGTTGTATTAATGTTTACAGTATATGGATTTGTAACATTTATGTCTGTAATTAACAGATTCACTCACAGAGTACCTAAAACTGAGGTTTCTTATCAAAAGGGACAAGTACCTTTTGCAATTATTGGTGCTCTTGGTTGTTTTGCTATTCCTTTATACCAAATGATTTATGTATTCATAGTTCAAGTTGCTCAAAAACCATTTGAAGCATATACAACATGAGGTTTATTCTGAGATATTGAAGGGCATGAAATTAATTATTTAATTGCTTCATGCATTTTCTGAAGTGGAACAATATTATTTATTGCATGACCATTCATTAATGATCTATTAATTAAAGCAACAAATAAAAATTATTCTCAGACTTTATTGTGAGAAAAAGCTAAAGTTAATAAAAAAATTGAAATCAGAAAATAATTTTTTAGAAGTTAAGAAGATTATTGATAATGCCAGCTACCTTGTAGTATTTACAGGTGCTGGTATTTCTGTCGAAAGCGGAATCCCACCATTTACTGGTGTTGGTGGGTTGTGAACACAGTATGACCCAAAATTTATTGAATTGGATTATTTCTATTCATACCCTTTAGAATCTTGAAAAGAAATCAAACATATCTTTTATGATTACATGTTAGATAGAGCTAAACCTAATTTAGAGTAATGTTGCAAAAAAAGTTGGTTTTTTGAAAAAAATTGGAAAAGTATATATGTATATAAATATACATATATAAAATTGT
>JBGVBX010000002.1:0-9355 GCA_045225975.1 Malacoplasma sp.
TATGCCAATGTATGCTTCATTAATAGCAATATCAATAGCTTTTTCTAATATATCTTTTTTCACGATTGTTATTCATTAATATTATTCATGTGTTTTATGTATTATTAACATGAATGAAATTTATATAACTTAACTTCTATTTTTAATAATAAATGTTCATTCTGCACTAATTCCTTTTGATTGCATAAATTGCAATAATTGAGGACCTATTTCTTGATTATTAACAATGATTGTTCCATTTGTTGCACAATTGCTGAATGTTTCTGATGAACTACCAAATTCTCATGATCCTGGAACAGTATCAAATTCAGATAAATCAATTTCATTTAATTTCGAACAATTAAAGAATGCTTCTGTTCAGTTATATTTATTAACATTTTTTGAAATAAATAATTTTTCAATGCTTATGCAGTTAGTAAATGCAGAATTCCCAATTGTTGAATTAGCCATCAAAGAAACACTTTTAATAGAAGTACATCCAGAAAAAGCACAATCTTCAACTGAAAGATTCTGGTGAATAATAATCTCATTATTTAGTAATTCATGAGTTAAGTTAACACAACTTTCAAAACAATTTTTCCCAATTCTAAATAATGTAGTTGGCAAATAATCAACAAAAGAAATATTCTTACAATTGTAAAATGCTTTATTTCCGAATGCTTCAACTTTTGATTGAGAATCAAATATTAATTTCGATAAAGAAATACAGTTTTCAAATGCACTATCATTTATTCATTTAACTTGGTTTGGAATAATTAAATCACCAGATAAATTAACACAATTCTTAAAACAATTATTATTAATTATTTGACTTGTACCAAGCTTTAATGAGGTTAAATTGGTACATCCCTCGAATGCACTAATACCCAAATTAGCAACTTGATCTGGAATTTTTAACTCACCTATTAAACCGCAACAATTTTTAAAAGCATTTTGATCAATGTTATATAGTGTTTCTGGTAATTTTAATTCACATGTCAATGAATTACATCCTTCAAAAGCTCCTTCCTTAATTTCTTGAAGATGGCTATCTTGTTGAAAAAATAATTTTGTTATATTGGATGGTAATTTATTATTAAATGCATTTTGTTCAATATAAATAACATTATTTGGAATAGTTAATGTATTATATTCAGATAAATCAACTGTTGAATCAATCCCAGTAAGTGAATTATTATCTATTTTCAATAAATCATTTGGAATTTCTTTAATAGTATCTATCTCAACTTTAAATCATTCAAATACAACACGACCACTGATTTTTTGCCCATCCTTATCGCATGCACAAACAGATGTATCGATTGAAAAAGCGAATAATTCTACTGCATCATCTTGAAGTAAATTACCATTTAATGATACAACAAGTTTATACGAATCTTCTGTTTTAATAAATGATAATGATTGAATGTAATCATTTCTTCCATTTATTACTTCATAATTGTTTATAACAATTGGTTGTTCATAACTAGTGTCAAATGTCAAATCTGAATTTAATTTAAATTCTCCATATTCAATAATAGTTTGATCGTAATTAGCTATGCTAGTTGTTTTTTCACCATTATATTCAAGTAAAGCACTTGGATCAATTAAGCGTATAACTAATTCTTGGGGAAAGTCAATAGTTTTTTCTTCATTGAAAATACTACTATTAAATTTGAAACTCAAATTAATAGGTATGTCAATGAAATATCTATCTTCCATACTTATGTTTGTTAATAATTTTAATGAGAATTCGCATAATCTACTTTCAGAATCTATATTTATTATGGAACTAGTTGTTCCGCTATTTGCAAAACCTATAACATCATCTATGCTAGTAACTGAAACGTTACATATTCCATCACTTGGGTTATGTAAGAAACTAAATTTATATTCTATTAAATCATCAATTCTTGTGATTTCACTAATGATGTTATTTGAAATAAAATTAATTTTATCAATTTTATAAATACATTTGAAACCTTGAAAGTTATAGCTATAAGCTAGACCATTAGCCTGAAAAGAAATCTTAAGATTGAATAAATATTCAGACTCGTCACTAACTTGTTCAGAATTTAACTTAACTTTCAATATGCCTTTATAAGTTGCATCATCTATGTTAACAATGCCATTATCTATTAGTGATAATTCATCATTATCATATAACTCAAATTTTGCTGTTTTATTATCTGTTTGAGTAACAAAATTAAATGTAAATTCTGCTATTTTATTTTCATCAAATAATGATTCTCTTGTAGTGGATCTTGGTTCTTTTTCTGGAATTTCAGGATCAATATCTCTAATAATTGTTAATTGATCAAAAGTTTGCACAAAATGATTAACACCATTATCACCTGTAATTTCTAAATCAAATTTAATAGGACTATTGTAACTAGTATTAATTTGCAATACAACAGCAAAGTTATATTGTGAATTATATTTAGTAACAATAGATGAAGTTTGTTTTAAAGAAACAGCATTTACATCATAATTTAATAATTTGAAGTTGAACATCCCATTTGTTGGTTCAAAATTACTTATAAAATCAAACGACACTACTCCATCACTATTTGCTTTTTTAAAATTATCACCATTCAAGCTAATTGATAGGTCAGTTTTTCTATTTGAACAACTACATGAAGTTGCTTGCAAACCACCAACAACGCTAGTTCCTAATAAACAACTTGATAAAATAAAATTTTTATAAAATTCCTTTGCCATAATATTCATTTATATTAAATTAAATTTAAATACAACAAACTTAAAAGAAATTTGTGATAATGTATTTAAAGATGATTACTATTTTAAACTACATTTAAGAATGTGATGCTTATTGCTTGTGAAATTAACATCATCAATATTGCAAATGGCAAAATCAGGATAATAATTTTCATTTGAAGTCATTAATTTAATGAAACCAAACATTCGTTTAATATCATTAGATTCTGTGTATGAATATTGCACCTTAGGAATAAGGTCTTGATTTTGATCACTTTGTTCAACATCAATAACTTCAACTTTTATCCATGATTCAATGTCATAAAAAAATTGAATTTTATCCCCTTTTTTCAGCTTGATATCGCTTCCAGATAAATCATCAATTATTTGGATGTTCAAATAGCCTTGAAAGATGAAGCTAAAGTACTTTGAATCATAATTTGATTCAAATTGATAATTATATTGTGTGTTTATCGCACATTTTTTGTTGTTATATAATTTGATAAAATTATCGTCACTAGGTAAAATTTGTAATTTTTTACTATCATATTCAATTCCAAATCCATCAGCACCCAAGAAATTAAATAAATCAAATAGAACCTCTTCCAATCTTGTTTCACTGCTATCTAGTAATTTTTTAATGAATATTTCTTTAGCTTCATCTAATGAGTTAACTTCACCGAGATTGGTGTTTGGAGATTTAAAATTATTTTTAACAATATTAATAACATTAGATAACTGATCATTGACAACTTTGCAACTTGTTGGAATATAAACCATAGGAACTAATCATAAAGATAAAGTTGAAATTAATTTAAATTTCATAGTGACTATATTATAGAAATAAAAATTTCATCAATTTGATTGATGTTTTTAGCCGTAACATGGTTGTTTTTTACCATTATTAAATTAGGATCTATTTTATTTTTAAAATAATTAAATGCATTTACATGTAACTTGTTTTTTAGATTAAGTCCTTTGGTTAATCTTAACCCCATCAGTAGAACATGAAAATAGTATTCATTTGGAGTATAATGTTTAACTACTTTTTTAATTTTTTTAGTACTACCAATATAATGGTAGTAATTCATATTTTCAAGTCCATAAGCTCCTAACCCAATACCTTTTCAATCATTAGTATTTCAATAACATAAATTATGTTTTGATTGGTATTTCTTATTGATACACCAATTGCTTACTTCATAACGTATAAATTTATTGGCTTTCATTTTTTTAATAATGTATTCAAATTGCTTTTCAATTTTTAACTCATCATTTTTGTAATGTTTTTTCACTAATATGGAATTGTTTTTTAACTCAAGACTATAAAATGAAACATGAGGTATTTTATTATTGATAACAAAGTTAATGTCATTTTGGATATCTTTTAAGCTCATTAATTTATATCCATAAATAAAATCTAAACTTATGTTTTTAATATTGTTTTCTTTAAGTAATTTTATTGCTTGAGATACATCATTTAAACTATGTTTACGATTGAATTTTTTATTAATATATTCATTGGTACATTGCACACCTAAAGATATCCGATTAACGCCGTATTTTTTAAATAATTTCACTTGATCTTCATCAACATATTCAGGATTACATTCGACAGTAAATTCACAATAACGATTCTCAATTTTATTACATGTAGCTAATAGTTTTTTTAAATTATTAAAACTTAGAGAATTAGGTGTACCACCACCAATATAAATAGTCATGAATTTGTTTTTTACTTCGTTTTTAATTTGTTTACAAATTTTGCCAATATATTCATCTTCTTGATTTTGTGTTTTTGGAATTTCTCTTACAAAATCGCAATATGTACAAATTGATTTACAAAATGGAATATGAATGTATAAACTCTTTACTTTTTTAGCCATTTTTTAACTTCATCAAATATTTCATTTTTATTCATTTGATTAAATAACAAATGTTTTTGATATTTATTTTTTATTCATGTAATTTGCCGTTTAGCATAACGACGAATTTTTTGTTTAATTAACTCATAATCAATTTTGTGATTATTGGTAATCGCTTGATAAATATCACTATAACCAATTGCCTTGAAACCAATAAAATTATTTAAATTAATTTTAGGGTATTTTTTTATTATTGATTTTACCTCATTTTCTCAACCTAATTTAATCATTTCGTCTACTTTTTTATTTATTGAATCATATAGTTCTTTACGAGTCAAATAATTACATTCAATCATTAAGTAATCATAAATGGGATTATTAGTTTTTTCTAAAGCATTCTTATCTTTTTTCTCATTTATAACTTCTAAAGCCCTAGTTAATCTGCGACGATTATTAATACCTATTTTAGCAGCTAATTCAGGATTTTTCTTAGATAGCAAATCAAATAGTTTCTTATTATCATACTTGTCAAATTCCAATGATCTTTTATTAGCAGATAAATCATAATTTTTAATTATTGATTCAATATACAAATTGCTTCCACCAACAATAATTGGTAGTTTATTCCTTTTCAAAATATCATTTATTACTTTGTAGCAAGAGCTTTGGAAATGTTTTATATCTCATTCATCTTTTAGACTTATAAATTGGTTTAAATGAAATTTAGCACTATTTAATTCATTCTTATTTGGTGCATTTGTACCAATACTCATATCTGAATAAACTTGATAAGCATCAGCATTAATTATTTCACCATCAAATTTATTAGCAATTTCAATCGCTAGTTTTGTTTTATGGCTTGTGGTTGGACCAACAATTACAATAATCATTGGTAATGTTTGTTTCATTAATAATTCCTAATTTTAATTAGAATATCATTAATTGCCATAGCAGCTTCACCCATACCAGCAATGATTAAGTGAGGACGGTTATTATAATAACAAGCATCACCAATAGCATATACATGATCTAAATTGGTTTTTTGGTTATGATCAACATTTATTTTATTGCCAGTGGAACAATTAAGCTTTTGAATGTATTTTTCAGGATTAATATCCATTTTTTGTCCATATTGGACAATAATTTCATCAAATGATAATTTTTCTTCTTTTTCTGAAACATTATCCTTTATGAATAAAATGTTATCTTCAATTTTCATGCATTGTTTATTTAATAAAACATTAACTTTATTCTTTGACAATTCCTTAACGTTTTCACCAGTTGCCCTAAATGTATCGCGCCGGTGAATTATAGTAACTTTGGCTTGAGAATATTTAGCTATATTATTGGCTCAATCTACTGCTGAATCTCCACCACCTAAGATAACAACATGTTTATTATCATAATGGTTATACAGTTTAACAAAATATTCCACTTTGGCACAGTTAGCACCAGGAATCTCTAATAAATTGGGTTTTGAAATACCATTACCTGTTGCTATAACAACATTTTTTGTGTCAATCTGAAGGTTTTTAATTTGAAAATGAATTAAATCATTTCTTATTTCAAAATCATCTACTTTTGTATTAGTAATAATATCAACATTATCAACTGAATGCAATTGCTCATCAATTTTTTTAACAAGTTCAATTGCTGTTATTGATTGATGAAGAGGAAAATCCTTGATTTTTTTATGAGCATATAAACTAAGTGGTTGACCGCCTAATTTATCATTGACTTCAATAAGTAGAGTTTTTAAACCTTTATTGCCACTTAAAAAGGCACAATAACTACCTACTGGACCGCCACCTAAAACAACGACATCATAATGTTCACTACTATGAAACATATTTTTAAAATATTATAATTATAATTATTACTACAAAGATACTAATGATGGACAAACTTGACTATCGATGCGAGAGAATTCTTTTCACTAATAAACAAATTGTTGATGCTTGCAAAAAAGCAGGTAAGTGAATAGATGAGAAATACAAAAATAAACAACTAGCGATTGTTGGCATTCTTAATGGTTGTGTTCCTTTTTTAGCAGAATTAATAAAACATATTACAATTGATTTTAAACTACGATTTGTTGAATATCATTCATACTATGGAGGGGTAACTTCTATTAGAAAAAAAGACATAGTATCAAATATCCATGTTGATGTGGCTAATCAACATGTTATTCTTGTTGATGATGTAATTGATACTGGTTGAACAATGTCAAATTTAAAAAATACACTACTTTTAGAAAATGGAGCAAAATCAGTTGAAATTATGTGCCTTGTTGACAAACCTTCGCAACATGAAATTAATTTTGGAGATTATTACAAGTGCTTTAGCATTGATAATGAATTCATTATTGGTTTTGGTTTAGATTATCAAGAAAATTTACGTGGTCTTCCATATATTGGTGTTTTAAAAAAATCAATTTTTGAAAAGGAACTCAAAAAGATAAAAGCCAAAATCAAAAGTAAGAGGTAAATGGTAATAGATATGAATAATAAAGACACAAAAAATACAAACACAGAAGAAAAAAATAAAAGTGACATAAGTCCTAGACGTCCAGGTTACCAATCAAGAAAATGATTAAAATGACTTATTTTTCTTTTAGTTTTTGGTGGAATAGTAAGTTTGATCTGATATTTTTCAACAAGTCATTATATTGCTATTAAAAATGTAAAGAACATTAGTATTAGTACTCGTACTGATTCTAAAGGTAAAGAAAAGTATAGTATTGTAATTGAAAATAACAATGGTAAAAGTTTCTCAACAAATGAAGTGGGAAACATTAATAACTTAAGTAATTTAGTTTCTGCAGAATATTATGTAAATGGTGGCAATATAACATCATATCATCTATATATCATCACCAAATCTGGTAAAGTTTCTATTGGTTTAGTTGATTCAACTTCTTATGGTGAGATCAAACTTCAGTCTGGTAATGTTTTTGCCTACATTCATCATATTGATTTAGGTGGATTTCAAATTTGATATGCTGCAGGTATAGATAGAAATTATTATGAAGGATCTGGTAGTGGTACTGGCAGTTGGTCAAGAATAGATGACAAAATTAAGTATCAAACTGTTATGTTATTTAATAATGTTTTAACTAATGCTTCAGTTCCAAGCTCAACAAATATTGGTTATATACTATTACAATTGCTCCCAACAGTAGCTATAATTGGTCTATTTATTTGATATTTTTCTAAAATGTCAAAATTACAAGGTGGTGGAGAAGAATCAATTTGATCAGTAGGTAAATCTCAAGCTAAACTTGCAAAAAGTAAATATAAATTCTCAGATGTTGCTGGTTTAAAAGAAGAAAAAGAAGAATTAATTGAGATTGTTGATTATCTAAAAAATCCAAACAAATATGCTGCTATGGGTGCCAGAGCACCAAAAGGTGTTATTTTGTATGGACCTCCTGGAACAGGTAAAACTTTATTAGCAAAGGCTATAGCTGGTGAAGCAAAGGTCCCTTTTTATCAAGTTAGTGGTTCATCATTTGAAGATATGCTAGTTGGTGTTGGTGCTAAAAGAGTTAGAGATTTATTTAACAATGCCAAAAAAACAGCACCATCAATTATTTTTATTGATGAATTAGATTCTGTTGCTGCAAAAAGAGGAAAGGCAGATTTTATTGGTTCATCTGCTGGAATTGCTGATCAAACAATTAATCAATTGTTAGCTGAAATGGATGGATTTGATACTAAATCAGGCATTGTTGTTATTGCAGCTACAAACCGTTTAGATGTTCTTGATGCAGCAATTTTACGTCCTGGAAGATTTGATCGACATATTCAAGTTAACTTACCAGATATTAAAGAACGTGAATTAATTTTAGAAATTCATGCTAAGAATAAGAACATATCATCAAAAGTAAATTTAGGTGATATTGCTAGAAGAACTCCTGGATTTAGTGGTGCGCAACTTGAAAATGTATTAAATGAAGCAACACTATTAACTGTAAGAAATAATAAAACTGCAGTTGGTATGGATGAGATTGATGAAGCAATTGATCGTGTAATTGCAGGTCCTGCAAAGCATTCACGTGTAATTACTGAAGCTGAAAAAAAGCAAATTGCTTATCATGAAGCTGGACATGCATTGGTTGGATTAAATATGCCTGGAAGTGATGTAGTTGAGAAAATAACTATAATTCCACGAGGACAAGCTGCAGGTTATACATTATCAACTCCTGAAAAACAAGAAATTTCCATTCAGAAGAAATCTGATCTCTTAGCAATAATTACAAGCACTTTAGCTGGTAGGGCTGCTGAGGAAATTATTTATGGTAAAGAAAACATTTCTACTGGTGCAGCTAATGATTTATATAAAGTAACAAGAATCACTAAATCTATGGTTACACAATTGGGTATGAGTGAATTAGGAATGACACAATTTATCCCTAGCGAGGGAACAGTCAATCCATATTCAAACCAATATTCAGAACTAACTGCTCAAAAAATAGATACTGTAGTTGAAAAAATAATTCAAGAACAATATATTAAAGCAAAGAAAATTATTCTAAAAAACCGTGTTGAATTAGATTTAATTGTTGATGCCTTGCTTGTATTAGAAACAATTGTTAAATCACAAATTGACTATATTCATAAAAATAAAAAACTTCCTACTGAAGTTATTGATAAAAAAAATCAGTTGAATAAAACAAAAGATAAATAATTTTTGTTTTTTTAAACCCCAGAATGACATCTTAAGTGCAACACTTGAATTATAGGTGAAGTATTAAAAAAATGTCAGCAAAAAATTATATCCACTATGTGGAT
>JBGVBX010000003.1:0-15567 GCA_045225975.1 Malacoplasma sp.
CCACCTTTAGACTTAATCCTACTTAACTTAATCTCATCATTGATTAAGTTCTTATTCTTTTTAGCATCGTCAATTTTATACTTGATACTCATATGTATATTATATACTACTCCTTCCTGCTCTAATAGATCCTATAGAAATATAGGCTATTTGTTTTGAGTCCAAAAAAACAGTTTGTCTTGTTATGACTAATAGTGTTAAATATCAAAATAAAATGAAATAGTCAAATTATTATGACTATTGCATCTTTAATAATTGCTTCTATAAGTTTAATTGCCGATATTATTCTTGGCATTTTTTCAATCTTACAAAATAAAAAAATAAAATCATTAAATATTAATTTGAAGGAAACAACAAATAAAATAAATACAAAAATTGATATTAGTAATGATACAAAAATTAATCAAATTCAGCAACCAAGAATAGTAAACAATAACTACGGTTGCACAATAGAAAATTTCTCTGAATTTGTAAATAAATATCAAATGAGAATTATTAATGAAATAACAACTAATGCATTAAAGAAAGAAACTCTAGAAGTTATAAACAACAAACTAAGTGATTTAAATTGAACATATAGTTTTTTAGATAATGCCAGACGCTCTGATGAGCAAAAAATAAAGGATATATGAGCAAACATTCTTGCTGGTAAAAACAGAGCTTCATTTAAATTATTAAGTTTTATATCTAATATCAGTAGTTATGATGCTAAATTATTTATGGAAATTCTTCCATTATTTTGTGAAGGTCATCTTTTATTTTTTCATAATGATGATGGTCAAATTGGACAATTTAAATATGCAACTTTGTTAAAATTACAAGATGCAGGTTTAATTGATGTATCAAATACTACATGTTTGAAAATTAAACTTTCTGCAAAAGAAGAAACAGTATTTCTCGCATCTGAAAGTTATACTTTTCTTATTAAAAATGATTCAAATTATGAGCAGGAACGTCGTATTCGATGTTTTAGATTAACTGAAATAGGCAAAGAATTGGCGTCATATATTGAATATAAAGAAAATTCTGAATTTATAATTGGAAGATTCAAAAAACTAAAAGAAGAATTGAAAAATGAAAAATTAACAGTTGCTGGTTACAAAATCATTAGTATTTTAGACGGAAAAGTAGTATCTGATACAGAAAATGATATTCTAGTATAAAAATCAATTTGTTTAAATTATTATCTATCTCACTAACTCTATCTTCTTGTTCTATAGTCTTTTTTTCTTATCTAATTTAATCTCTTTATTTAAATCTTTAAAAATATCTAAACTAAATTCCAATTTAACACTTTTAACTGGAATTGTGTTTTAAACAACACCAACCGCACAAGTAATTGTTTTGTTACCATCTTCAGTGGTTACAGTAATAGTTGTAGCTCCTACTTTTATTGCTTTAATATTTCCATTTTGATCAACTGTGGCAACATATGGATCACTTGAACTTCAAGTTACATTTTTATTGGTTGCATTTGTTGGTAAGACAGTTGCTGTTAGTTTACGAGAATCGCCTTGATTTAACATTAAAAGTCTCATCTAATTCAACACTCTTAACAGGGATTATTTGATTTTTACCACAACTAGTAGGTATAGTGACAATTGCACCAACTAAAGAAACTGGTAATGTTGTAGTTAATATAATAAAATCTTTAATAACTTTCGCATTTTCAGTTATTCATTATTAATTTTAGCTAATCTATTAAACTTATTGGTCCTTGGTTTTTTGATCAGATTTATCATCTGACGAATTTTTAGATTGCGAATTATTATTTTGTTGATTTGCAAATTGAGATGCTACTTGTTCAAATGTATCAAGACGTTTTTTAAGTTCGTCTCATTTTTCATTCTTTAATAAATCTTTTAATTCATCAATTTGTTTTTGTGCAGCTTTCTTTTGTTCTTCAGGAAGATTTTTTGCTTTCTCATCATTTAATGATTTTTCAAAAGTAGTAATTAAAGATTCAGCACGATATTTGATTTCAGTTTGTTCTTTAATCTTAGCATCTTTTTCTTTATTTTCTTCAGCTTCTTTAACCATACGGTTAATTTCTTCTTCTTTTAAGTTTGTGCTTCCTTTAATAGTAATGCTTGCTTCTTTATTATTTTTTAGGTCTTTAGCAGTTACATTCATAATACCATTAGCATCTATGTTAAAGGTAATTTGAATTTGTGGTACACCTTTAGGTGCAGGATCAATACCACTTAAAGTGAATGTACCTAATGATTTATTATCCTTAGCCATTGGTCTTTCACCTTGAACAACATTAATATCAACAGCTGGTTGATTGTCAGCAGCAGTTGAGAATATTTTTGATTCACTTACAGGAATAGTTGTATTTCTTTTAATCAAAGGAGTAGCAACTCCACCTAAAGTTTCAATAGATAATGTTAAAGGAGTTACATCCAATAATAAAATATCATTAACATCACCAGTTAATACTCCACCTTGAACTGCCGCACCCATAGCAACAACTTCATCAGGGTTTATAGTCATATTTAATGGTTTATTAGTAATTTTCTTAATTAATTCTCTAAACATTGGCATACGGCTACTTCCACCAACCAATAATACTTGATTAATATCTTTGAAATCTAATTTAGATTGTTTAACAGCATCTAATATTGGTTTTTCACAACGATCTAGTAAATCTTGTGATAGTTTTTCAAATGTAGCACGAGATAATGTTTTTTCTACATTAATAGGACCATCTTTTGTCATTGATAGATAAGGTAATAACATTTGGGTTTCTTTTTGACCAGATAGATCAATCTTAGCTTTTTCAGCAGCTTCTTTTAATCTTTGCATTGCCATCTTATCTTTTGATAAATCAATACCATGATCTTTTTTAACTTCAGCGATTATCCAATCAATAATTTTATTATCTCAATCATCACCACCAAGGAATGTATCACCACTAGTTGCTAATACTTCAAATGTACCATCAGCAATTTCAAGTAAAGATACATCGAATGTTCCACCACCAAGGTCACATACTAAGATTTTTTGAGCTTTATCTGATTTATCTAATCCATATGATAAAGCAGCTGCAGTAGGCTCATTTATAATTCGCTCTACTTCCAATCCAGCAATTTTACCAGCATTCTTAGTTGCAGTTCTTTGAGCATCATTAAAATATGCAGGTACAGTAATAACTGCTCTTGATACTGAATGGCCTAATTTTTGTTCAGCATAATTTTTAATATATGAAAGAATTTTTGCTGAAATCTCTTCAGGTGTAAACATCTTTTCACCTAATTTGACTTTATCATTTGTACCCATTTTTCTCTTAATAGAGTAAACTGTACTTGGGTTAGTAATCATTTGTCGCTTAGCAGCATCACCAACAACAAATTCACCATTTTTGAACGAAACTACACTTGGAACTGTTCTTTTACCTTCGGGAGTTTCTAATACTCGAGGTTTGTCACCTTCAATAATTGCTACACATGAATTAGTAGTTCCCAAATCAATACCAATAATTACATTTTTATTTGCCATTTTTAGACTCCTTAATTTTGTATATTCGAATATCATTATACAAAAAAATTAGCACTTTAACAAAAAGAGTGCTAATTTATTTCAACTTTAGTATTTTTTGCATCAAAAATTAGGACTATAATATAAATATATTTATATTAGGAGTAAAAATGCTTAAAAATAAAGGTATACACGTTTTTAGTGAAATTGGAAGTTTAAAGAGTGTGCTTGTAAAACGTCCAGGTAGGGAGTTAAGTCGTTTAACTCCATCAAATTATAAAAAATGATTATTTTCAAATCTTGTTGATTGGAAAATTGCTGCAAAAGAGCATGATGAATTTTGCAAAATATTAAAGAGCAATGGAGTAGAAGTTGTTTATCTAGAAGATTTGCTTGATGAAACATGAAAAGCAACTAATGATGAAATTCATAATTTATTTATCAAAAAATTTATTGAAGAGTCTAAAGTTAAGCATATAGGTTACAACGAAAAAATTTACAGATATTTAAAATCGCTATCATCTCGTCAAGTATTCGATGCAATGATTTGCGGAATAACAACAAAAGATTTAAAGATTAATAATTTAAATGATGTGTTTGTAACCATTCCAATGCCAAATCTATATTTCACAAGAGATGTTTTCTCTTCAGTTGGTAACTCTATAGTTGCTAGTTCAATGAAATACTTTATTAGAAAACGAGAAACAATATTTGCATGGTTTATTTTTACATATCATCCAATTTATAAAAACACTGAGAAATTATTAGAACGCGATGCAAAAAGCACTATTGAAGGTGGAGATGTGTTCCCAATTAGTAGTGAAACATTAATGATTGGTTGTTCTGAGAGAACACAACTTAAAAGTATTAAGAGTTTAGCACAAAAAATTGTTAATTCAGCAAATACACATTTTAAGAAAATTTATGTTGTTAATGTTCCTCATGAACCAAATTTGATGCATCTTGATACTTGGTTAACAAATGTTGATTACACAAAATTTATTTATTCACCAAATATCCATAAGGCTTTAAAACTTTGGTATGCGGATTTAACACAACCAGAAATTAAATTTGTTAAGAAAAGAATGTCATTACAAGAATATTTGGATTGAATGATTGGTAAAAAATGTCAAATGATTCCTGTTGCTGATAATTATTCACAAGTTAAAATTGATATTGAAACAAATTTTGATGCGACAAATTTCTTAGTAATCAGACCAGGAGTTGTGGTTGGCTATGACCGTAATGAATATACAATAAATGCATTGAGAAAAGCTGGAGTTAAAGTTTTCCCATTTGGTGGTAGTCAATTATCACTTGGAATGGGTTCATGCCGTTGCATGTCAATGCCTCTTGAGAGACAGGATATTAAGAAAATAGAGAATATTAATCAATAAAGAATATAATTAACAATACAATTAAGAAAGAAGGAAATTATGGCTTTTAATTTAAAACATCGTGACTTATTAAAAATGTTAGATTTCACACCTGAAGAAATCAATTACTTAATTGATTTATCAATTGAGTTAAAAAAACAACGTCAAACAGGACTAATTCAAAATTACCTTAAAAATAAAAACATCGTGATTATGTTCCAAAAGACTTCTACAAGAACTCGTTGTAGTTTTGAAGTAGCAGCAAGAGAATTAGGAATGGGAGTAACATATCTAGATTCTAGTTCAAGTCAATTTGGTAAAAAAGAATCTGTTGCTGATACAGCAAAAGTATTATCAAGATTCTATGATGGAATTGAATTTCGTGGTTTTGCTCAGAAAGATGTTGAAGACCTTGCTAAATATGCATGCATCCCTGTATGAAATGGTTTAACTAATGAATCTCACCCAACACAAATGATTGCTGATATGATGACAATTAAAGAACATTTTGGTAGTTTAAAAGGGTTAAAATTAGTGTTTTGCGGTGATGGAAGATTTAACATGGCAAATTCATTAATGGTAACTTGCAGCAAATTAGGAATGCACTTTGTAATATGTGCTCCTAAAAAATTATGACCAGATCAAAAACTTGTAAAAATTTGTAAAGATATTTGCAAAGAAACTGGTGGAACAGTTGAATTTAGTGAAAATAAAATGCAAGCAACTAAAAATGCTAACATTATTTACACTGATATTTGGGTATCAATGGGTGAACCAGAATCTGCATGGAGTGAAAGATTAGGAATTATGTGTTCATTCCAAGTAGATATGAAAACTATGGAAAATGCAGCTAAGAATAATGAAAAAGGTGTTATTTTCATGCATTGTTTACCTGCATATCATGGTATGGATACAGAAGTTGGTAAATGAGTTGCTGAAAAATTTGGTAAAAAATTCCCAATTGTTAAAAATGGTGAAGTTGAGGTTACTGATGAAGTAGTAAACTCAAAATATAGTCGTTGCTTTGATGAAGCTGAAAATAGAATGCATTCAATTAAAGCAATTATGTTAGCAACTATTGGAGCTTAATTATGGCAAAAATAGCTATTGCTCTAGGCGGAAATGCTTTAGGTGATGACCCAAAAAGCGAAAAAGAAGCAGTTTTATTACCTGCTAAAGAAATTACTAATTTAATTTCTCATGGTCATGATGTAATTGTTGGTCATGGTAATGGACCACAAGTTGGTGTTATTTTTAATGCTTTCAATAAAGCTAATGCTGTTGATCCAACTATTCCATCTATGCCATTTGCTGAATCAGTTGCAATGAGTGAAGGATATATTGGCTATCATATTGAGGTTGCTTTAGCAAATGAATTAAAAAAAGCAAATATTAATCGTGATGTTGTTTATGTATTAACACAAACACTTGTTGATAAAAATGATCCTGCATTTCAAAACCCTTCTAAACCTGTTGGATTAACATACAAGACTTTAGATGAAGCTAAAAAAATGTCAAGTTCTGATTCAACATTTGTTGAAATTCCTAACAAAGGATTTAGAAAAGTTGTTCCAAGTCCAAAACCAATAAATTTTTTATCTATCGAAACAATTAAACATCTATTCAATAAAAAGGAAGTTGTTATAGTTGGTGGTGGTGGTGGAATTCCAACTATTATTAATGATAACGGTAATTATGAAGGTGTTGATGGAGTCATTGATAAGGACTTTGTTATGAGTAAAATCGCTGATTTAGTTGATGCTGATATTCTTATAATTTTAACTAATGTTGATAGTGTATTTATTAACTATAACAAGCCTAATCAAAAATCTTTAGGTGAAGCATCAGTTACTGAATTAGAGCAATACATAAATGAAAAACAATTTTCAGCTGGAAGTATGTTGCCTAAAGTTCAAGCAGCAATTAACTTTGTTAAATTAGGTAAAAATCGTAAAGCAATTATTGCTAAACTAGATAATTTATCAGATGCAATTGCTGGTAAATCAGGAACAATTGTAGTTAATAAATAATTAAGTGAATTATGACTAAACAAATACAAAAAAATATTGGCGAACCAAAAGCTACACCAACAGATGTAAAAAAGAAGAAAATTGGTTTCTTTTCAGCCATTCTTTTAGTTATTGGTTCATCTATCGGTGCTGGAATATTTCTAAAGAATGGTGAAATATTAAGTAATGTTGGTAATAGTTATTTATTAACTATTATTTCTTGGATTTTTTCAATTATTGCTGTTATTTGTATGGGATTAGCCTTAATTGAAGTTTCTTCAGCAAATACATCTAATAACTTAGGTGTTATTGGTTGAGTAAAGACATTCTGTCATAAATTTTTATATAAATCTGCTAAAAATTTTATGGCATTTATATATTTACCATTAAATTTCTTTTTAATGCCATATTATGCTGTTATGATGTTTCAAGATGCATTTGGTTGGCAGACATCATGATGAATTGTAGCAATTATTTCATTTGGAATAACTGCATGATTTTTTATTGTATCAGGAATTAGTTCACATGCAGGAAATATTCAAAACTGAATTACAACTTCAGTTAAATTTATTCCATTAGCATTTGCAGCTATTGCTGGATTTGTTGTTGCTGGAATTGATGGTAACCCAATGGGTGGAACATCTATATTGCCAGATATACCACAAAAACATGTAACATTTATATTACTTTCAAGAGGTCTTGGTATCTTAGGTGTTATTGGTTCTATTCCAGCTATTGCATTTGCTTTTGATGGTTTCTATAATGCTGCAGGTATGCAATCTGAAATGAAAGAACCAAAGAAAACACCACAAGCATTATTAATTGGATTGGTAATTGTCTCAATAATTGATATTGTTATTGGTATTTCATTATTAATTGGAACAAGCGATAATAATCTTGGTAAAATTAGTGGGTTAGCTTTAATTCCTCACTGATTAATTGCTGCAATTGAAATTCTAATTGCATTTGGTATTTTTGGAATTATTAATAGTTTTGCTATTTATAACCCAAGATTCTTTGAAGATTTAATAAAATCTGGTGACTTACCTTGTCCAAGTAAATTTAAAAATAGATTAAATAGTGATCGTCCATATGTAGGCCTTGTATATTCAGGAATAATTACACTTATATTTTTCATATTATTGACTCTTATTGGTGCATTTGGATATATTGATTTTAATGATTACCATCTCACTGATTTGTCACCATTTTTAGGTGGTGAATCTATAAAAGGTTATGATTTAGATAATAGTATTCACCAATTAGATAATTTATATTCTTTTGTTGATTTAATGGCTAATTGGACTTCAATATTAGTATTCTTATGTGTATTATTCCCAATTGCTGGTGCATTGATTAATCGACGCACCCATAAAATTAAAGTAAATCAAACAAAAGGATTTACTATTACTGCATGAATTAGTTTAATTGTTATTGGTTTAGGTATGGCATTTGTAATTATCTCAACATTTGCTAACATTGTTATTATTGGAACATGATCAGGAGATATTGGCAAGGAAATTGCTGAAGGCGATGACCCATATACCAAAGAAATGTGAAATAAAGACATGCTTGGATCAATAATGACATTGATTGTATTAATTTTATTTTTGATGATTTGTACAGTTCCAAGTATCTTTGAAGTTAAACGCGAAAAATTAATAAATAAAGGTGATAAGAGAATAAATCGATTATCATAAAATTAATGGTAGTTAAAATATATTATCTATAATAAATTAACTATCTTGGAAACGTACTCAAGTGGTTAAGAGGACACCCTGCTAAGGTGTTAGGTCGTTTTTCGGCGCATGGGTTCGAGTCCCATCGTTTCCGCCATAAAATTATGTGATCAATATAACATATTGATCATTTTTATTTTTAATGTTGATAAATAAAAAAACTAGGCTATCCTCCTAGTTTTTTATCGATAATTGTATTACAATTATTTTGCAATGTAAGCCATGTTCTGTAGCAATATGCTGTCAATTATTTATCTACTTAAATTTCTTTAAGTCACAAAAACAATTCATTTCTTGTTTTTGCATTCCCTTACCATTAATTTAGGTTTCTTGCTTTAGGGGTTTACCGCGTTTCATCTAAAAATTTCTTCTTAGCTCGTCTCTGTGGCACTTTAATTAAAGAAAATAGCATGGAAAAATAAATTCTTTAGTTATTTTCTTCGCCGTCATAATAATCATTATGCTAGGATTTATTTTTTAATCCTACTAAAACACTACATTCATCACAGAATGTGCAAGCATGGACTTTCCTCTACTATATTTGATATAGCAGCAATTGACCTTGCTAACATATTATACTATTAGTGGTTTAGGTGCTAAATAATTCATATATTTATATAATTAACTAAAGTTAAACATATCATATACATGGCAGCAAATAAAAAAGTAGCTATAAAATTATCAAATGTTCAATTTGGTTATGATCGTAAAAATAACATTAGAGTTATTAAAGATTTGTCATTTGAAATCTATGATGATGAATATGTTTGCATAGTTGGTAGCAATGGTTCAGGTAAATCAACAATCTCTCAGATTATCTTTGGTTTATTAAAACCTTGAAGTGGTCAAGTTTATATTTATGGAACTTTAATGACTAATTTGACATTAAAGAAAATTCGTGATAAAATTGGTATTGTTTTTCAAAATCCTGATAATCAATTCATTGGTTTAACTGCTGAAGATGATATTGCTTTTGGTTTAGAAAATCGTTTAGTTAATCCATTAAATATTAGTAAGATAATTGATCAAGCTGCAAGTATTGTTGATGTAAAACATTTATTACATTTCAATGCTGGAAGATTATCTGGTGGTCAAAAACAAAGAGTTGCAATTGCTTCAGTGTTAGCAATGAATCCAAGCATCATAATTTTTGATGAATCTACTTCAATGTTAGATCCGACCGCTAAAAATGAAATAAAAAAATTGATGTTCTTATTGCGACATAGATATCATAAAACAGTTATTTCTATTACTCATGATATGGAAGAGATTGTAAATGCTGATAGAGTATTAGTAATAAAAGAAGGTACGCTGCAAAAGTTTGATAAACCATCCATTGTTTTTGAAAATGAGGATTTTTTAAAGAATAACAGTTTAAGTTTTCCATTTACACTTAATTTGTCCAAACTCTTAAAAGATAAATATAAGAAATTTCCATTAACATTAGATAGTAATAAACTAGTAAAAGAGGTGGCTAAGCTATGCGAGAAGTAGTTAAAACAATTAGCCCTAAAAGTTTAGTGGCACCGATGACGTTAAAAGAGGCAAAAAATTTTGTACTTGATCAAAAACTTGCCTTAATGCTCGATAATTTAAAAATTGTTTTTGACCCTAAAACTCCAGATGAACATATTGTGTTGGAACCAACAACTCTTAGTTTAGAGAAAAATAAAATTTATTTTATCATAGGTGACTCAGGAGTTGGTAAAACAACACTTATTACTCATTTTAATGGTTTATTAAAATCAAAGCATGGTAATATTTTTTTGTTGAATAATTGTAAGATATATGGTAAAAAAAGACACATTCCGAAATATAAAAAATTAAGAAAAACTGTTGGTATGGCTTTTCAATTTCCTGAATACCAATTATTCAAAGACAATATTGTAAAAGATGTAATGTTTGGTCCAATAAATCTTGGTGTTAAAAAAATCAAAGCAGAAGTATTAGCAAAAAAATATTTAAAACTAATGGGTATTGGCGAAGATTTATTTTCTCATTCTCCTTTTGAACTTTCGGGTGGTCAAAAACGGAGAGTTGCTCTTGCTGGTATTTTAGCTATTCAGCCAGAAATTTTGGTATTTGACGAACCAGCTGCAGGATTAGATCCTACTGGAATATCATCTATATTAAACCTTATAAAGGATTTAAAAAATCAAAATAAAACGATTATTATTACCACTCACGATATGAATCAAGTATTACAAATGGCTGATAAGGTTATTGTTTTAGCAGATAAAAAAGTTAAATATTTTGATACACCATATAATATTTTTAGAAATAAGGAATTGTTAGCATCTACAACTATTATTAAACCAATGGTAATTCAAATGATTGATTTGTTAATTTCGCAAAACAAAAAGTTCACATCACTATATGATATGCAACCCAAGACTATTGAAGAACTTGCAAAATGTTTAATTAAACTAGTTGATAAGAAATAAGAAAGGAAAAAATGCAAAACGCACTAGAGCAATATATTAATAAAAAGTCTTTCTGACATGCAATTAATCCAACGGTTAAGATAATAATAACAATATTTTTAATTGCAAACATTTTTTTACCTATTGGTTTTTTTGGATTATTAGTTACAGCATTCTTAATTTTTTCAATTTGATGTCTTGCTAGATTACCAAAAAGATTATTCAAATCTATATTAATTACTTGATTGGTTATGTTTGTATTTTTGGGTTTGATTAACTGAATTGCTTATAAATCTCCTGGATTTAGTGCTGATATATTGCATTCTAAAATGAATATTATTTTTGGTGATATATCTAAGTTTGATAAAAACCGTATCTATTCAACAACAATAGGAGCTATTGAATATAAGTCATTAGTTGGTGATATTTGGGGAGGAAGAATAATAGGTATTTTTGATGCTAAGCCTAGTGCAAGTTTAGGATATAAATATGAATCAGTCAATTTGACAAATGGTACAATTTTGTATTTATGATATCAATCTCATTGATATACATTATCAACTAAAGTAGTATTTAATACATTACTAGTTTCATTCAAAATTATGTTGATGATTACAATAATTACTATTTTATTGTCAACAACTAGTTATACTCAATTGACAACTGGTATTGAAGATATGTTATATCCACTATCATTCATTAGAATACCAGTTAATGAATGGGCAATGACTTTTGCAATTGCTATTCGTTTTGTTCCTTCATTACTTAGTGAATCACAAAATATTTTAAGAGCGCAAGCATCAAGAGGTGTTGATTTTAAAAATGGAAATTTTAGTAATAAAGTTAAATCATTAGTATCACTAATTGTTCCAATGTTTTCATTAGCATTTCATAAAGCGGATAATTTATCAAATGCTATGGAAGCTAGAAGTTATGATCCAAGAAAATTAAGAACAAGGTATCGAAATTATTCAATAAATGTAAGAGACTTTCTTGCAATACTTCTTGTTGGATTGTTTTTTAGTTTCTTTATTATGTTTAGTATCAAACATTTGGTTTTTGGTCCTTTTAATTGGGCAGAGTATTTGATTATTTAGCTTATGAATTACTTAGTTGATGTTTCATATGATGGGAATAATTACCACGGTTGATCAATTCAAAAAAATAACATATCAGTTCAACAAGCAATTGAACAAGCTATAGAACGTATCTATAAGAAAAAAATAACAATTACTGGTAGTGGACGAACAGATAGGATGGTTCATGCAATACATCAATACTTTAATTTTCATGAAGATGAAGTAAATTTAAGCATAGCGAAATTAATTATTGCTCTTAAAGGTCAAATTCCTAGTGATATTAAAATTAACAAAATAAAAAAAGTTAAAGATTCATTTAATGCAAGATATGATGTTAAATCTAAAACATATCTATATGTAATTAATATTGGTAAGTTTGATTTATTTAGAAATAAGTATTTATTAAATTACAACAAACAAATCAATATTGATTTGTGAAAAAAAGCTAGTAAATTATTTATTGGTACTCATAATTTTTTGTCATTTAGCAAATCAGAATTATCTGACACAAATAGAGCAATTACAGATATCAAAATTGTTAAATCTAAAAACTTGGTCAATGTTTATATTACCGGTAATGGTTTTTTAAGAAGTATGGTTAGAATGATTATTGGTAGTTTAATTGATCTAAACAACAACAAAAAATCGATAATTGATATTAACAATTTAATTAATAATCCCAAAAAAGGATCTGCTATTAGTTTGGCTAATCCTTGTGGGCTTTATCTATATCAAGTTACATATTAATGCTAAATATTAATAATATTTAAAAACCAATTTATATAAATGGAATAATTAGTTTTATATAATAATATGCACAATAAAAGGATTTAAGAATTAGAAATATAAACAGGTGAATACCTTACAAAAACTTAAGATTGTAAGTGGAGCAATTGCATTAAACAGAGAGCAAGATTGTGGTATTGGACAAGCTTTAAAAGAAGCAAGCAAACCAATGGTTAAATTTATTCTTTTAATCGCGATTGCTGGAATAAGTATTCCATTACTATGGAATTTCTTATTTCCTTTCTTAATAGCCCAAGGTTGAAACCCAGATACACCAAATAATTTAAGCAATTTAAATTTTAAGGTATAATAATTTTGAAGGTAATTCTTCTGGTGACCCAAACCAATTAGCTTGACTAATTCGAATTGGGACTTGTAAATGGCTGCTCAAGCCAATCAGCACGACTGATTCGAATTGAGCCTTATAAATTATCAATGAATAATAAATTCAAAATCTATGAAGTAGATCAACGACTTATTGATTATTTACGTGGAGATGGTGAATTTGCTGATCGTCCAAGTAAAGAAATTGATAAGCAAGTATATTCACACTATGGATTAACCAAAAGACATTCTGATAAGTATTTTGGTGTGATTATTGAATATAAAGGTTTTTCAATGTTTGCTCCTATCACTCATGATGGAGACAAAAATTGATTTAACAGGGATGATACATATGATATTGAAAAAGTATATGCTGGATATACTAAATATTCTGGTGCACTATTATTATGTAAAGCCTTGCCATTAGATAAGGCACTAACAAAAAATGTTAATCCTCGTAGCCTTTTTAAAATCAATTATCAATATGCAAGACTTGTGCTTGATGAATTGGATTATTTAAACCAACCAGAAGTTCATCAAAGAGTTGTTAAGAAAATGATGGCTTGTTTAGAAAATAAACCATCTAAATGTCAACATTTAAGAGTTAACTATCAGTTGTGTGCTCACAATCTTTTACCATATTTTAAATTAATAAAATCTGAAAAGGCAAAAGAGCTTAAAAAAGAACAAGAAGAAGAGTTAGTGAGATAGGTTATTTATTTAATTTGAAGTAAATCAACTTTATTATCAAATACAACTTTATCATTTTCATAACGAAGTATTTTATGAACATAAAATTTTACTTTTTTATTTTGACTCTGTATATGTTTTATTATTTCTAAAAATTCTCTTTGGTTCATGTTTGAATGATTTATATATTTAGCTAATTCTTTGCCTAAATTTGTCAGCCTATATATATATATCATTAATTTCAAGTGTATATTTTATTTCATTTTCATTAATAACTGAACATATTAATTCTTTAGTCATTAAGAAGATTGTCAACTTATGTGGTTCTAATTCACGCTTAAATTTTAAAAACGGACCTATGTCAACTAAATTGAGATCCTTTAACAAAAATAAATTTTTAAAATTATGTTTATTATTTTCATTATTGATAATAATACATTCTCGAATATCAACAACATGTTGAAGAAATTCTTCAAATATCTTCGCAGATTCTTTAGTAATATTAAAAAGACAATTTAATAATCCCAAACTTGTATAATCATCATCGCATAAAATTTTTGATCAAATTTTTTGTATATCAGTGGCATCTATATATTTAGCGTTTTCACGAAATAGTAAAGACCAACTCCTATTTTCATTAACCTTCTTCTGCAAATCAACTAATGGTTTTTCTTTTGCAGCCATAAGAGTTATATTATTTAAATTCTCTACATAAAAATTATTTATTTCAGTGTCCGCATTACCTTCAACAAAATTGATAATTGACTGATTTGTTTTTTAACTTCAATTATGCTATTAATACTTTTTATTTCATTGTTTAAATCTTTATTTTTATTCACATTTATTATTGAAATAATTAAACCTGCAACAGCACACACAGCTGCAATTATTCCAAATAAAATATTTAATCATGTTGGCATAAAACAATTATATATTTTTTAATTGCAAAAAAGCGGAGCTTTTATGTGAGTGGGAGCAAATGAATATCTTATAGAAATCTATATATTACTATGTAATATATAGGAGCATTTTTCTATAAGATTTTTTGCTATTATCCTGCTGACTTTTAGGAATAAAAATGCTATAAGATTTTCGAGGACATTTTTATGGATAAAAGTCGAGTGAAAAAATCAGTTCTAATAGTGGTATTAGCAATCATACTTTATGGGTTGCTATGAATATCTTTAGTTGGGTTAGCAACTTTGATATTTAATACTATTAGTCATAACAAGACAAATTGATTTTTGAACTCAAATTTATTTGTCATAGCTGCAGTACTATGATTAATAATAGTTGGAGCATTTGGATATAACCACTTTGTAAAAGCACGAGGACTTAAAAAGAATGGAATGTTAAGTCCGAGTGAGTTTAAAAAGATTGGGACTGATTATTTGCCAATCGAAAACGCATCCCCTGAAAAGGGATGAATTTTGGATTTTAAAAAAGTGAGCGGCAAGGTTGCTTATAAGCACTTGCCGAACTATAATAGTCTAGTATACGGTATAACCCGCGCTGGTAAAACAACTGGATTTGTTTTACCAACTATTTATGCAAATAGTTGCAGCGATAGTAAACCTTGCTTTTTTATCACTGATAAGAAAGATGAGCTTTTTGTTAAAACTTATCACTTTCTAAAAAAGCAAGGATATAGAATTTGGAAG
>JBGVBX010000004.1:0-2172 GCA_045225975.1 Malacoplasma sp.
AGGTTATTACTATGTCTTTGAGACTTTGCTATGTTCTGGAATGAGAATAGGTGAATTAGCTTCAATTAACTTTAGAGCTAATCCAGCACATCGGATTATTGAATCTAAGATTTCTGGTTGTGATAAAGCAGAAATAATCATTAACACAGAGAAGACTTGTAAGAAGCGAGAGATTTATATTCCGCTTGATGCTTATAAGTTCTTTGTTAAGTATAAGTGAAAGATTAAAGGGAATTTGGTTAAAGATAATTTTATTATGTTTAGGAATTGAGCTAAATTACCATTTAAGCTTACAGTTCATGTATTAAGAAGGACAAAAGCTTCGATAATGCATGAGTATGGAGTGGATGTAAATACAATCTCAATGGTGTTAGGTAATACACCAAGAACTGTGATGAATCACTATATCATCTCATCAAATAGGAACTATGATGCTTGTGATATAGCTGATTGTGCAGTGAATGGTTATATTGTTAAAACAAATAACCTATATTTTAATAGGACTTATTTGAGTAGGAAGGAGTAATATATAATATACGTATGAGTATCAAGTATAAAATTGACGATGCTAAAAAGAATAAGAACTTAATTAATGATGAAATTAAGTTAAGTAGAATTAAATCTAAAGGTGGTCCTGGTGGTGATGGTGGAAGAAAACCAAGTAGCACTAATAAAATCACTTTATCTAAACTTTCTGATAAAGTTGATAATTTAACAGATAATTTAAATAAATTAGCTAAGATTGTTACTGATGGGTTTGCTGAACAAGCTAAATTTAATAAGCAACAGTTAGAATTTAATAAGTCTATTCGTGAAGATTTAAATAGAGTAATTAAACTAAATAACTTAAAGCATTAGTAATACGCAAACAATAAAAAGTGTATCCCAAATGGATACATTTTTTTCATATTATTCATAATATCTTCATTAAAGATATTCTTAATATATTCAATGGGTAGTTTAGGTATTACTGCTATAAATTAGGGTATTACTGATATTTCATTGGGTATTACTCTTAAATATTTGGGTATTACTCATAGTGAGACAAAATGATAAGAAATTGGGACAAAAACAGAAAAATAAGCTAAAAACTACGTTACTAATGGGACAAAACTTAGCAAATTGATTGCTAATTGATTTTATAAAGTTTTTAGTTTTAGTTTTAATCTTGTTTAAGAATTAAGAATTTCTTCTCATAAATCATCATCTGGTGGATCATTGATTGAATGAGTAGTGTTTGTATTTGATAAATCAAACATTCCACACTTATTATCATTTGTTTCTTTCTTGTTTGAAAGAAGTCATTTAAACATTCTAGTTTTAATATCTAATTGGACAAATCTCTTATATAAGGCAATAAGATTAGTATATAAAGCAACATTAGCATTTGCTTTCTTTAGCAAACAATTTATCTTAGCTGGAGTTGAAGAACTGTAACCAATGATGGTAGCATAGTCAGCAATGGTTATCTTACGCCATTTCCTATTAGTTTTATAGTTTCAACCATGTTTGCTTTCAGTATCTTGTTTAACAAGAATATAAAGCTCTTGGGCTTGGAATTTCTTGTTATGTCAATGAGATTTAATAAAGTGCTGTAATTTAGCTAATTGCTTAGCACAGATAAATAACTTTGTTTTAGCTTTTATTTCGTCTCATTTAGATGAATCACTATTCTCATAAGCTATTTTCAATAGCTTGTCTTGTTTTTTAATAAGCTTTCAGAAATAGTCATCAACATCGCTATACTTAACTTGCTTCTCAATGGATTTTACTATCCGATTGAGAATTTGATGTTTATTTTGACTGTTTTCTGTATTTTGGTACAAATACATCCTAATTAAAAAGCTCCTTGCTTAAAGTTTTTTAAGATTCGTGTATTTATTCAAAACTTATGGTATAATATCAATAAGTATCCGGTTAGCAATAACAATAAACATCTTCACTTCTTGTGGAGATTTTTTATTTATTGCACCAAATTGAATAAATAAGAAATCTTTTTTGCTTCTTAATTAATTTAGTATCCGATTAACGTCAAAGCTCAAGGCGCCTATTTATCGTATTTTCTTCCAATTCCTGCAACCACTGCCATAAAATTTTATAGCGTTAATAATTAGGTTTTTACAAATCTACTAATTTATTTATGTAGGTATTTTAGGGTATATTTAGTGGCAT
>JBGVBX010000005.1:0-20316 GCA_045225975.1 Malacoplasma sp.
ATTAATTTCAAATGTGAACCTGGTAAAGTTCTGGCACTTGTAGGACCAACAGGATGTGGTAAAACTACACTAGCAAGTTTGATATCAAGATTTTATGAAATAACAAGCGGACAATTGTTAATTGATAATGTTCCAATTCAAAATATTTCTCGTCATTGTTTAAGAGAGAATGTAGATATTGTTTTACAAGATACATTTTTATTTAATACAACAATTAGAGAAAATATTCGTTATGGTAAATTAGATGTTTCTGACGAAGAAGTTGAAATTGCTGCTAAATTTGCTAAAGCTCATGAATTTATTATGAATATGCCAAATGGTTATGAAACAGTCATTGAAGATAATGGTATTAATTTATCACAAGGTCAAAGACAATCCATTGTTATTGCCAGGGCATTTTTAAGGGAAGCAAAGATTTTAATTTTAGATGAGGCAACGTCATCAATTGATACTAAAACTGAGAATGACATTCAAAATTCATTAAATTTATTGATGTCAAATAGAACTTCAATAATAATTGCTCATAGATTATCGACAATTAAGAATGCTAATAATATTTTGGTTATGAAAAGTGGCGAAATAATAGAGCATGGAACTCATAAACAATTAATCAGACAAAAAGGTTTCTATGCTAAACTATACAGTGCCCAATCTAAGAAACATAAAATGATTTAAATGAAAAAGATAAATTGATATATTGGCCATATGGCCAAAACTGTTTCAAGTATTAAACAGCAAATTGACAAAATAGATTTAGTAATACAAATACTAGATGCACGTTGTGTAAATATTAGTAGCAACAGTGATTTGATTAAAATTTGTAAGAACAAACCTATTATTAATATTGCTTTAAAATCAGATTTAGCAGATTTAAAAAATAAGATGGATAATGTTTATTATTTAGATATTAAGCAAAAAGATTTTGTTAATAATGTTGATAAAATAATTGAAAGCAAACTAGCGAGTAAAATAACTAGATTAAAATCTAAAGGTTTAATTAATCCTAATTTTTATTGTATTGTTATTGGTCTACCAAATGTAGGTAAATCATCATTTATCAATGCCTTCGCTAAAAAGAATAAAGTTATTGTTCAAAATCTTCCTGGAATAACTAAAAAAATTAATTTAATTAAAATTAATAAATTTTGTTCGATATATGATACTCCTGGCATTTTATTTAAAAACATTGAGCGAATAGAAGATGGATATGTGTTAGGCTTAATTGGCTCAATTAATAAGAAGGTATTGCCAATTGAAGATGTTGTTAAATTTGCTTTTGAATTTTATATTAAGTACTATCCAAATGAATTAAAAGAGTATTTCGGTATAAATAATAAATTGAGTTTTCAGGAATTTATAGATTTTGTTATTAATAAATATAAATTTATTGGCAAAAACAATAGTAAAGATTATGCAAAAGCATATGATTTTATTTTTAACATATTTACCAATAACAAGATTTGCAAAGTAAATTATGAAAAAAAATAACATGTATAAATTTGAAAAGGTATATTGATCTCAAGGGAATAAATATATTCTGGGATTAGATGAGGCTGGTCGTGGTTGTTGGGCAGGTCCACTTGTTGTTGCTGGTTGTATATTACCTATGAATTATAAAAATGATGAAATCAATGATTCTAAAAAACTATCTGCTAAAAAAAGAGAAAGATTATTTGAAGAAATAATAAAATCAGCTGTTGCTTATGATATTGAATTTATTTCTCCAATAGATGTTGATAAATTGAATCCTAAACAAGCAACAATTAGTGGCATGAATGATGTTTATCATAATATCAAAATATCACCTAATGTAGTTTTTGTTGATGCAGAAAAATTACCGAATATCAAAGTTAAAACCGAATCAATTATTAAAGGAGATTCCAAATCTATATCTATTGCTGCAGCAAGCATTCTAGCTAAAGTAGCTAGAGATCGATACATGATTAGTATTGCTTATAAATATCCCGAATATAATTTTGATGTTAATAAAGGATATGGGACCATTAATCATTTAAAAGCTTTAAAGAAATATGGACCGATTCAAAAATTTCACCGATTTAGTTATCGACCAATAAAAGAAGTTATTAAGAAGTAATTATTTTTTTTGCTCAATAATTTCTTGATAAAACCTTTTAATAAATTTTAATGTTTTAGCGCGATAAGCCAAAATATGTTTATAAGCTTTCATTGAATAAGTTCATAGATATGAGAAGAATGATGTTATATATAGATATTCCCTGATTATTTTGATATCTATTTCTTTGTTATATGCATCCAAGAAAATTTTTTCATACTTTGTATTATGAATATTTGCTTCCCTAATAAAATTAGCTAAATCAAAATAATATGAACTGATTCTAGACCATTCAAAGTCTATTAATGACAATGAATTTTTTCTTTTATCATAAATTATATTTCATGGTGTTAGATCATGATGACATAAACATTTTTTTAAATGTTTATTTTTCTCTAAAATGGCATTATACATTTTTTGATATTTTAGATCAATCTGCGTGATATATTTGTCATATTGATGATTATCATGTTCTTTAATTTTGCAATTTTCAGGAATTTTAATAGAATGAATTTGTTTTAATTTACTTGCTAGGAGTTTTAAAAAATTACTGTTTTTAATAATGTGTTTAGGAACAATTTTTCCTTCAATATACTTTCTAATAAAATTACCAGTTTGTTCATCAATAAATAAGAAAGCATATTCACTATTATTTGCTAGTAATTTTAAGACTGACATTTCATTATTTCGGTCTAATAATTTATCAGATATAGCAATTCTAACAATATATTTTTTATTATTTTTAAGTTTGAATAAAAATGTTTTATTAGTCCAACCTTGGGTTTGCAAGGTTATTGATTTAATTTCTTTTTTATCAATATTAAGATGTTTGCAGATGAGTGATGTAGCTTTATCTTTAGGATTAGATAAATTATTTAGTTGGTTCACATCTTTTTTAGGCTTTTTTTCAATATGTTTGTGTCTTTGTATTGCTATATTTCCATCGCAATCCACAAGCAAGTTAGCTGTAATTAAGCATTTTTTGTCAATTTCCCTCACAACATTTATCAAAGCTGGAACTTCAAATAAAGAAAGTACAGTCATCAAAATATTGTTTTTTACTCCACTATATCCACCAACTGATCCAACAATTGTAGATGGACTTGTAAAGTTATATTTTTTTAGTACTTTAACAACTTCTTCAACATTTTGGGTAAATATTTCTACTTTCACAACTTTTTGTGATGGGAATAATTTATCAAGGAAAAAGGCATTAGCTAAAATCCAAATAAAGCTACCAATCATATTTGCATTAATTATGTATTGCCAACCTGAATAATATTTTGGACAAATAATGATTCCAGTAATGTATGAACCTAAAATACCACCTATTATCAAACAAATTGTTTGTGAAAATTTTAAAGGTATAGTAACATCTTTATTTTTCTTTTCCGACACATATAGAGCCACCATTTCTGTTCCAGCAGAACTGCCCCCAATTATGTAGAGGACGGCATTACAAATGGAAGTAATAATTGAAAAAGTAAAAGCATAGACAACTAGTAAGAATGAACGAATTATGTTTAATGTTAAAATATTTTGATATACAGGATCAGAAACAACACTTCGATCAGTTATTAATTTTTCAAAACTTCAATCGTATTTGGCAGGAAATACTGATGAATCAAGTGTAGGTCAAATATTTGGGTTGTATATTATACATTGAACATTATATTCTCTAAGATGTTCATTTACAGTTTGGGTATTTCCAAAAATTGTAAATTCTTGAAAATGAGGGATCATTGCTATTCCAAAACCTACAAGTTGGGTAGTAACTAAATATATGAATGTAATAATGATGCATTGTCTGTTTAATTTTTCATATAGTACTGCGAACAAAAACAAATTTAATATAAAATACATTCCCCAGAATAAAATGTTGTATACTAAATCTATTCATTCTTGTTCACCAACAGATTTTTTAATAAATACATAAACTAAACGTGCAACACCTTGCAACAATGCTGCTGAACCACCAGCATATAGGCCTGTAATTTCTATGAATAATGAAGTTCCAACAGCCATAAAAATACCAACTATAAAAGCAGTCAAATATTTCTTTCAATTGCTTGTTAAGTTATAAAATACCAATAGTTTAACAATTTTGGTAGAAAATTTTACATTCTCAGATACAAAATCACTACCACGCCCAAACTTATATTTCTTAGTTTGATCAACTTGATTTGTCATAAATTGTGCAGTATTGCTATATATTATAATAAAACCATTCATTAATCTATGGAGCAAGCAAATAAAGCAAAAATTGTTTTAGGTATGAGTGGTGGAGTTGACTCATCTGTTTGCGCATATCTTTTAAAAAAGAACAATTATACTGTAATTGGGTTGTTTATGCAAAATTGAGATCCATACCTTAATTTTGATTTCCTTGGTCATACAAATGAAAATAAAAAAACATGTGATGCCCAAAAAGATTTTGCAGATGCTAAACTTGTTGCTAAAAAATTAAATTTACCAATCTACATGACTGAATTTATCCAGAAATATTGGGATAAAATATTCAAATATGTCATTGATGAATATAAGTCTGGAAATACCCCAAACCCCGATGTTTTATGTAATAAATATATTAAATTTAATGAGTTTATCAAATATGCAAAAGACAAATTTAATTGCGACAAAATTGCAATGGGACACTATGCAAACGTTGAATACATAAATGGCGAATATTTTTTAACAAGGGCTAAAGATAAAAACAAGGATCAAACATATTTTTTATGTTGGCTGAATCAAGATCAATTATCAAAAGTTATTTTTCCTATTGGTAATTTAAAAAAAGAAAAAGTTAGAGAAATTGCTAAAAAGCAAAATCTATTAAACTGAAATAAAAAAGATTCAACAGGGATTTGTTTCATAGGCGAAAGAAAATTTCATGACTTTTTATTGAACTACATTAAACAAAAGACTGGGAATATCATTGACGTCGAAACTAATAAAGTGTTAGGACAACATGATGGGATTATGTTTTATACTATTGGTCAAAGCAAGAATTTAGGGTTAAATGGGTTAGAACATCGATATTTTGTTTGCAAAAAAGATGTTGATAAAAATATCTTGTATGTTGTTAAAGAAAGAAGTAGAAAAAAATATTTGACATCCAATTATTGTGAACTAAAATCATTTAATTGAATAAATGATTATCATCATTGATTAGGTAAAAGAATTAAAGTACGTTTTAGACACCGAATGAAACTTGTTTCGACAAAATTTAAAATTCAAGGTGATAAAGTAATTTTAAGATACAAAAAAACACTTAGTGTTACCAAAGGACAATTTGCAGTTTTATATTGCGGTAGATTCACCATTGGTGGCGGCATAATCGACACAATCGATTATAAATAATACATTTTTTATATTTTTTCTCATTTTTTTTATTGAAAGGAGGAAAAATGAGAAAATTATCAATTCAGGAAAAGAAAGCAACAATTGCTGGTAGTGCAGCAATGACTGCATGAGTAGCAATTATGGGAATTGGATTAATTATGTCTTGTATATCTGGAATAGCTTCTTCTGTAATGCAAGCAGTTAGCTCTGGTTCACAGCCTAAATCTAGTTATAATTATTCATCAAAGAAAAGTACAATGATTAGGATGTCAGCATTTCCTTCAAGAAGCGCAATAAATTTTTATGTTTAATAAAACTTCTTATTAATTTTGTAATTTATTTACAAAATTACAAAGAATTCTAATTATAATTATATGGTATATGAGTTCTAAAATCAAGTCTTCTAAATCATCTAAAATAAACAAGAAATCTAAATCTATTAATAAAAAATCAAGTAAGAAAATCACCAAGAAACCTACTAAAAAGCTTACTAAAAAACCGATTAAGAAAGTTACAAAGGGTTCTATAAAAAAGCAAACTCCTAGAACTGTTAATAAAAAAGATAAAAAAGATAAAAGTCATGTTTTTGTTAAAAAACCAGTTACTAAAGCAAAAACATACACTCCTTTTAAGTCTAGAGAATTAATTAATAAAAAACGAAAATCAAATCAAATTTTAGTTGAACAAAAAATTCAAAAGCGTGGTAGAAAGCCAACAGTTAGAAAATTAATCCTTAACAAATCTACTGCTTCTGGTAAGTATGGTGGACATATTAGATCTACTATTCTTGACAACAACGAAAAGTTACGTAAGATTTCAAATTTCGAAATTAATAAATTAATTGAACATTTTATTAAAAAGGCAAAAACTCGTAAACACAACAGAAATACTATTGAATGAGAAAAAATTGCTAAGAGTTTAAGCAATTGCAAATTACCTGATAATATTTATAGTATTTTTGAAAATGCACTAGCTAAAAAAGATGTAAAAATCATTGCTAATGAAGAAGATCAAGAGCTTGGTGCAAATTTTTCAAATAGTAATATAGGTGATGTTACTGGTATTTTAAAAATTTCTACCAAAGAAAAAATCAATGATGGAATTAAAGCTTTTTTATCTGTTTTGGGATCTTCAAGAATGTTATCAAGTAAAGAAGAGAAAGAAATTGCTAAACTTTTAGATGATCCGGATCCAGAAATGCGTCAATATGCACAAAACCAATTTGTTACATCAAATTTACGTTTAGTTACTTCAATTGCTAAAAAATACCTAAATTATGGAATTGATTTAGAAGATTTAATTCAAGAAGGTATTGTTGGGCTAATGAAGGCAATTTCTAAATATGATTACCGTCTTGGAAATAAATTTTCAACATATGCTACTTGATGGATCAGACAGTCTATTACTAGAGCTATTGCTGATCAAACGCGTGTAATCCGTGTGCCAGTACATTTAATGGACACCATTAATAAATTGTTTAGAACAGAAAGTAATTTAACTCAAAAATTGGGAAGAGCACCTACAATCGATGAATTAACTCAAGGCATGGGTGGTGAAAAAGAAGGATTCTCTGCAAAGAAAATTAGTGATATTCGCAAAATTGCAATTGATTCAGTTTCACTTGATCGTCCAATTGAACATGATAATAATTCACAATTTACTGATTTTCTAAGAGAAAAAAATACCCCATCACCAGATGTTTATGCTTATCATGAATTAGTTTCAGAACATATTGAAGATTTATTAAAAACAGCATTGACTGATGAAGAACAAGAAATTATTCGAATGCGTTTTGGCTTAAAACCATATTATTCATCAATGAATTTAAATGAGATAAGTCAAAAGTTGCATAAGCAATGTGATGTAATTAGACAAGTTGAAGCTAAAGCAATGCGTAAATTAAAACATCCAAGTAAGAGTTTTAAATTGGCAAGTTTTGTCGACATTACAAATCATGAATAGAATTGTTGCAATAGCTAACAGAATTAAAAAAGAGAAATGCATAGTTGCTGACATTGGAAGTGACCATGCATTTCTTGCTTTAGAGCTATTAAAGCACAAAAAGGTAAATAAAATTTATAACATTGAGATTAATCAAAAACCATTAAATACATCAATTAATAATACAAGAAAATATGTAACCATGAATAAGGTTGTCAATGTTTTAAATGATGGTTTAAAAAATTGAAAATATGAAAAGCATTTTGATTATGTAGTTATTTCAGGCATGGGCAGTAATAAAATAATCAATATTATCTCTAATATTGATAAAGATATTCAAATTGATAGTTTGATCATAGTTTCTAATAGCGAGCTTTGTTTATTAAGAAAATTTTTAGCAGAGAATCATTTATATTTTGAATATGAGGAAACAATCTTTGATCGTAAATATTATTATCAATTGATTCATGTGACAACAGAAAAAACAAAAAATTCATTAATTGCAAAAACTTCAAATGATTATTACTTTGGTATTTATAACCTAAAACATAAATCCTTACTTTTTAATAAAATGCTAATGCAACAATTGGAATTTATTAAAACTAATCCTAATGCAATAAAATACAATAAGAATATAAGAAACGAAATGAGGTTAATAAGTGATTACTTTAAAAGAAATATATAAAACACTAACAAATAAATTTAGTTTAAAATTGCAAGAAGATTGAGATCAAAGCGGAATTCGTCGTTTTTGTTCATGAGATAAAAATATTAGTAAAGTTTTAATATGCCTTGATTGCAATGAAAAAGTTATTAATTTTGCAATTAAATCAAGATATGATGTAATAATTTCACATCATCCTATTTTTATTAATTCTAGTGAAATTGGAAATCAATGTAATTCCATTTTATTGCTAAATAAATTGAAGAAATATAAAATAAGTTTAATTTCTCTTCATACTTGTGTAGATTCTAATGAATATGGCCTAAATCATTATTTAATCAAGATGTTAAAGTTTAAAAATATTTCATGCATTAAAAATTCAAATGGTAAGGTTTTATATTACATAGGGTCATTTAGTAAAAAAATGGAATTTTCAAATGCTATTCATTTAATTAATAAGATATTTAAAACAGGTAATATTAAATTTCTTAAAAAGTCAAAAACTATAGATTCTATAATTTTGTCTTGTGGTGCCGGATTTAGCAACTTAAAAAATGACTTAAACAATTTTAGCAAAAATTCACTTATTGTAACTGGAGATATTAAATGGCATGATTGGATTTTATTGGATGATTTAAGTATTAATGGTCTTGATGTTGGTCATGATCTTGAAAAGTATTTTATTGATTTAATTTATGAAATAATATTTGAAAAATTTCCAAAACTAAAAATCACTAAATATTATCCTTCTATTAAATTGGCGTCTATTTCAAATACTAAATAATATAAATATAATTAATATATCTATGAACATTGTTGACATTGCTTTAATATCTTTATCATCTTTGTTAGTTTTAGTTTTTATTTTTTTTACAGTTATATTTCTTTGTCAAAGAAAATTTATTAGAAAAGAACAAAATATTAAGAATGAATATAATGAAATAGCTATTTTTTCTATTTCGGGTGGTTTAAATTATCTTGAAGCTCTTTCTAAAAATAATAAGCAATTAGAAGGTATTGTTCTCAATATAATTGAAGCTAAGAAATTTTATAAGGAACAAGTTAATAAATTAAAAGCCAAAATTATAGGTTTAACAAAATTTAATAGGCAATTCAGATTTTCTACATCTAGTAAACTTATTAAGCAAATTAATGTTGATTTAGCAAATTGTCATAAATTACATGACAATATTTTTAATCTATATAATACAGCAACTGACTATACAGATTCAACAAGGGTAATATTAACTAAATACAGGATAATCTTCGATGCCATAAGTAATTTCCATGCAAATAATTTGCATTCTAAATTTGATAAACAAATTCTTGTTCAATTATCTAAAGAAATTAAAATGCTATTGATAGATTGTAATGATTATTTGACAAAAATCAATAATCAAAAAATAGTTGAATCTATTAACCAAATCAATGAAAAATGCATTAGTTATTATTCATTAGTAAAAACACTTTATATTTATTTGCAAGCATTCTTTTATTTAACAAAATCAAAACAAAATCTTGATGAGTTATTTGAAAAAAATAGCAATGTTTTATTCGAAAAAGAACGTCGAGATGTTGAAAAAATTATTGTAAGTGCAAAAATTAATCTTGACGATTTAAATATAAATTTAAATAATCTTGATTTTGATCAATCGTTTGAACTAATTAAAATTATTTCACAACAAGTTGAACCTACAATTAATATATTTAAGCATAATGATCGGATTAATTTATTAATTCAAACTAGCATACAGTTTATCAGTGAAACATTTAAATTGTGATCAAACAATTATTTTTCATTAAAAAATAGTTTTCAAGAAATTAATAATTATTTCAGCGAATATAATTCAAAAGAAATTAATATACAAATCAATAAATTACAAGATAAATATAAGAAGATGAATATACAACTTAACATTTTAAAAAATCAAGGAAATAGCACTAATTACAATGATCGTATAAATCTCTTAAAGGACATTTTAATCTTTTATAAAGATGTTATTAAATGACAGTCTAACATTATTAATTTATGAAAGGATATTACAAATAAATATCAGTCATCTATTACATTAATTAATGATTTATTTGATTTACAGTGAACATTTACTCAATTAAAGAACTTTAAAAGCGTAATTAACTCGCAAAATGAAGGAATCATTAATAGCATTGATCAGAATTTAATTAAGATTAATGAATTAATCCAATTAATTCATAAGAACTATGCATTTAATTTTAAATATGTGAATGAACAAATTGATATGTTGAAACAATTAGTTATTTCATATTACAATGCATGTTCATTAGATAATACAATGAAGTACTATTTAAGATGTTTAATTTTCTCTGCGAATAAATATCGACATGAGGATAAAATGATTGAAGAATCAATACAAGAAGCAGAAAGATTATATCAAGCAAAAAAACATAAAGAGGGATTTGACTATTTATATAAAACATTAGAACATATTAAATTATCAGCTAAGGTAAATCACATTAAATATAATTAATATAATCTTTGTATTATATAGCTCGTTGGTGAAACGATGAACACATACGCCTCTCAAGCGTAGATTTGCTGGGTTTGATTCCCGCACGGGCTACCATAACAAATAAAAAAATCACCCAAATTCAATTGGGTGATTTTTAAAAGAAAATTAATTTATTCAGCAATTTCTATAACTGAACCAGCACCTACAGTGTGACCACCTTCACGTACTGAGAATTTTGAACCTTTTTCAATAGCAATAGGAGCAATTAATTCAACAGAAATTTCAGTGTTATCACCTGGCATTACCATTTCTACTCCTTGTTTCAATGTTATTGAACCTGTTACATCGGTTGTTCTGAAATAGAATTGAGGACGGTATCCATTCAAGAATGGTGTGTGACGTCCACCTTCTTCTTTTTTAAGAATATAAATCTGTGCTTTAAATTTCTTGTAAGGTTTAATTGAACCTGGTTTAGCAAGAATTTGACCACGTTGTACATCTTCTCGGTTTATACCTCGTAATAGTACACCAGCATTATCACCGGCTTCAGCATAGTCTAACATCTTGTGGAACATTTCCAAACCAGTAACAACTGATTTAGTTGTAGGTTTTAAACCAACAATTTCAACTTCATCATTCAATTTAATTTGACCACGTTCTACACGACCAGTTACAACTGTACCACGACCTGAAATTGTGAAAATATCTTCAATAGGTAATAGGAATGGTTTATCCAAATCATGAACTGGTGTTGGAATTCATTCATCAATTGCATCTAATAATTTACCAATTGATTCTTCTCATTGAGCCTCACCTTTAAGTGCACCTAGAGCACTACCACGGATAACCGGTGATTTGTCTCCATCAAAACCATATTTGTTTAATAAATCACGAACTTCCATTTCAACAAGTTCTTGAATTTCGGCATCATTTGCCATATCACACTTATTCATAAAGATAACAATACGAGGAACACCAACTTGTTTAGCCAATAGAATGTGTTCACGTGTTTGAGGCATTACACCATCAGTTGCAGCAACTACTAATATTGCTCCATCCATTTGTGCAGCACCTGTAATCATATTTTTAATATAGTCAGCATGTCCTGGACAGTCTACGTGTGCATAGTGTCTTTTTTGTGTTGAATATTCAACGTGTGTTGTGTTAATTGTAATACCACGTGCTTTTTCCTCTGGAGCACTATCAATTGATGAATAGTCTCTTGCTTCAGCACTACCTTTTTCAGCATGCTTTGATAAATATGTACAAATTGCAGCTGTTAAAGTTGTTTTACCATGGTCAATATGTCCAATAGTACCAATGTTAACATGTGGTTTTGTTCTGTCAAATTTAGCTTTATCTGCCATAATTTTCCTTTCAAATTTTATAAACTCGTGTATTAATTATATATATAAATCTTTTTTATAGAAATAAAATAATGCAAAAAGATATACTATTCTTTTTCTTCTTTGTTTGAATTACCTTTTTGGATTTGTGCTTCTAGTCTATTAACTTTATCCATCATATGACGGTAAGTGTATCCATCTTTATTTAAATCTTCCAATTTAGTTTGCAAGGCATTAATCATTTTTTCTTTTTCTTTATTTTCAGAAGTTAAATGATTTATTTTGTTTTCATAACTGTTGATAATAGTATCTAAAGATTTGCGATATTCATTAACCTCTTTGATATATTCAATAGTTTCATCAAAAAAATTATCTACATCTTCTGGGTCATAACCACTATAAATTTTAGACTTGAATTTTTTGTTTAAAATTTCAACTACTTTTTTATCAAAATTGTAATTCATTCTTTTTATTATCATTATAAATAAAAAAAGTATCCATAATTGCGAGATATTCCTTATATATTTGAACTCTATTTAATCCTTATTGCAATATGCTATGCATAATTATTAGAACACTATAGCACTCGTAAAATTTAATATTGTAAAATGAAAATATAGGAGAACAAAAAAGTCCAAAGCTAAATATTCTAGAAAGAATAGCTAAAGAAATAAAAGGAAATCTAGAAGATAAAAGATAGTCAATCTATTAAAATGCCACAAAAATACAATAAATCATTGTATTCAAATAAGTTAAGTAATGATGAATACAAATATGTACTTAAATTTCTAAAAGAATCAAAAAACAGTTTAATTGAATCAAATCAATTTTTTGATCGATTTGTTGTTGATAACACAACAATTTCTCTTTATAAGTCTAAAAAAATAGTTGTGCAAGGTGCAAATGTGGTAAAAGTTTGTATTAAGTTAAATTTACCATATGTAGAGTTTAGTAAAGTGCAATCAAAGATTAGTGATGTACATTCAGCATACATTGGGTGTGATGAAGTTGGTGTTGGTGACTATTTTGGTGGTATAGTTTGCTGTGCTGTTTATGTTGATTCTGCTCTAAACAAGCAGCTTAAAAAATTAAGTATTGATGACTCGAAAAAAATAACAGATGAGAAAATTTTAACTCTCGCCCCAAAAATTAAAAAAATATGCCCTAATGTTGTATGTACTATTTCTCCTAATAAATTTAATGATTTATATGGAAAGTATAAAAACGCACATATTATAAAAACGTGAGGACATAATGATTGCATAATAAAACTTAGATCAAAAGTAGGTATAAAAATTCCAGTTTACATGGATCAATATTGCACAAAAGATAATTATTTGCGATACTTAAACAACTTAGGAATAGAATATGACAACAAAAATAAGATAGATGTGTTTGAAACTAAATCTGAATCTAAATATATTGCTATTGCTGCTGCAAGTATTATTGCTCGTTATGAGTTTATTAGCATGATGAATAAACTTGGAGCAAAATTACATGAGTATAAAGATTTAAAATTGATTAATATTCCATATGGTGCTTCTAATAAAATTGAAATTTTTAAAGCAATTGACATGATAAAGAATGCATTAGGAGAAAACAAATTAAAGTATTTTATTAAAACTTGTTTCAAAAGGTAGTTATTGATATGATTGATATGATGTTAAATAGAACTTCTATAAGAAGTTTTAAGAATAAAAAAATAAGTAAAAGAATTATTGATAAACTTAAACAAGTTGTTAATTCTTCACCAACTTGAAAAAATTATCAAGATTTTAGTTCAATATTCATCACTAATAAAAACATCAAAAATAAATTGAGTCAATATAACTTTAATCAGGAATACATAAAATCTGCTCCATTAGTTGTTATATTCACTGCTGATTTAAATTTTTTAAATTTAATTATTAAAAAAAGAAATATGAAAGTTGATGTAAACAAACTACATAACTATTTAATTTCATTTACAGATTCAATAATTGCTGCTACAAATTTAATGAATGCTGCAGTTAGTTTAGGATTAGGCACTTGCTTTTTAGGCGGTGTTAGAATTAATGCTAATAAAATAATAGATTTATTAAATATAAAAGGTAAATGCATTCCAACAATTGCAGTAGCTATTGGTGAGATAGATAAACCAAGTTTTCATATACCAAAGCACAACAAAGTATTTAATGAAAAATATGACATTTCCATTATTGAGAAAGAGCTTAGCTCATACGATAAAGAAATGTCAAGATTTTACAAGAAAAACTTTAAAATTAATAGAAATTATTCTGAAGTAATTTCCAAGATGTTAAGCTATGAAAATGCCAATAATATGATGGAACTTATTAGTAAATATTACTTTAGAAAATAATTAAAACAAAATTATTTAGATTTTTCTATTTTGCTAATACGTTTTTGTAAATTATCTAAATAATTTGCGTAAGTATCTTTATTTGGTAAATAGTAATTAGGAATGTCTTGGTTATAATATTCACGTTTACGAAGTCAAGATTTTCTTCTATATTCTTGTCATTCGGCATTACTCATTTTTCTGATATCATCACCAGTTGTTTGTAGTTTAAAAGCAGTTTTTGCCATATTATAAATATCTCCAACTTATTAATATATAGAATTATTATATAATAAATGACCATGAGTTGTGTTTTTTGTGCAATAGTAAAAGGTCAGATACCAGCAAAAATTGTTGGTGAAAATGAAAATGCCATTGCTTTTATGGATGCAAATCCAATTTCTGATGGGCATATTATTGTTATTAGCAAAAAACATTACCGTTACTTTAGTGAAACTCCAGTTGATGTATTGCAATCAATAGTTTCTTTAGCGCATTTGGTAGCTAATAAAATTGCTAATTCAAAATTGAAACCATGAGGATTTAACTATTTATTTAATGAAGGTAAAATAGCTAATCAAGTAATTATGCATGTACACATGCATATAATTCCTAAATACGGAAAAAATGAAGGTTGAAAAGGGACTAAATGTGCAAATACTTTTGTAAGTGATATTGACGAAGTATATCAAAAAATCTTAAAATCTAAAGCTTAATTTTAAAGTATTTTCTAATGGTTTTTACTATAAAATCAATATATTTAATAAGATGTTTCTTATTAGATATTTTTTTAAATGGCACTACATATTTTACTAATACGATTAGTATGTCTTTCTTGTAATTTTTATAAGATTTTGGGAAGTTATTTAAAATATGTGTTTCTATCATTTGTTTTCTACCAATGTTGTAAATGCAGGTAGCACCATAATAGTTTCTGTTATTTGCTAATGAGCATAAAGTTGCATATGATCCTGTTTTAAATTTAAACCTATCATTTTCAAGCATTATATTTAGTGTTGGAAAACCTAATTTAGTTCCTTCATGTTTACAATTGATAACTTTCCCATAAATAACTATAGGTTTATACAATAGTTTGTTTGCCTCAGAAATCTTTCCTTCTTTGTAGAGGCTTTTAATTTTGCTTGTTTGATATTTGGAATCGTATTTAATGGGAAATACTTTAAAGTATTTTTTTAATAATTTAATATTACCTGTATTATTTTTTCCAAATTTAAAATCACTTCCAACAATAATAACACTTGGTGAAATTGATTTTAAGATCACTTTAATAAAATCAATTGCAGAAATATTATTCTTTTTTGCATCGAAGGTAAAGATTTTTTTAGGGTGTAATTTATGGATTCATAAATATCTCATTGCTAACGAATTCATTCATTCTTTTTTATTTATTGAATCAGAAATTAACATAACATTAAATTTATTTGATTTAACTTTGTCAAATAATTTTTTATGTCCTTTATGTAAAATGTCAAATGAACCAATGATTAATGGTAAATTTTTATTTATTTTTAAAGATCTTTTTTCTTGCCTCATATAATAAAATTCCTGTAGCTACAGACACATTTAGTGATTGAACATTGCCATACATATTAATGGTTATTAGATAATCACTATTTCTTTCAGTTAATTTATTGATTCCAGAGTGTTCATTACCAACAATGATTACTGTTTTATCGTTGTATGAAATTTTGGTATTATCAAGAGCCTTACTATTTACGGTAGATGCATATATTCAATAACCATGCTTTTTAAGTAATTCTATAGTTCTTGAAAAATTAATAACTTTAAATATGTTTAAATTATTGATTGCACCCATACTTGTTTTTATAACAAAATCATTGATTTTCACTTGGTTATTATCTTTATAGATAATTGCATCAACACCCAATGCATCACATGTTCTTAATATTGCTCCAAAATTTTGTGGATCTTGGATAGATTCTAACATCAGTATGATAGATTTGCTATTCTTATTTAGATTTAAAAAAATCTCAAGATTCATTTTTTTATTAGAATGATTTATCTCAGCAACAACAAACTGATGATTTAGATTATTATCAAATTTATTAAATCATTTTTTATCATGATGAATTTTAGATCTGACATTATTGTTTTTCAAAACATCGATTAGCTTTTTGTTATCTTTGTAGACATTAACAATAATTATTTGTTCTTTATTCTTCCTAATTTGTTCTATTACAGCATTATTACCAAATATATATGACATGTTCGTTGTTTGCTTTTGAATAATACATATAAATTATATACATGTAATTTTTTGTTTATTATAATTACTAATTATTAATGATTAACAAAATAAAAATATGAGTGCTAGTGATATAGGTGTAATAATTTTAAATATTGTATTTGGACTAAGTATGTTAGGGGCATTAATTGCTATAGGTTGTTATTTGCCAGGTGTAATTAAAGTTTTCAAATATAAGGATACACGTTCTATTTCAATTTTAATGTTCAAATTAACTACAATAGGATGCGTGCTTTGAATAATAATTGCTATTTTACAAATTATTGGATATTCTCTAAGTAAACCTGGTGATTATAACGATTATATATTTGCTTTGGCAGCCGGTTTAGGAACACTAGTTTCAAACATTGGTTTAGGCACTTGCTCATTACTAATTTTAATCAAAAAGATTAGTAATGTACGTAAAGCTAAGAAACTTAACATGACAGAAGAAGAATATTACAAAGAAATAATTGAACCTACTATTAATGAAAAGAATCAGAAGCAGAGAAAACAAGGCAAAAATTAAATATAAAAAATTGAAAAATTTTATTGCTAATTCATCATTTAGAGTTGAAAAAATATTTGAATATTGTAATCTTTATTTTTATAATTAAATCATTATGTAAAATATATTAATTATTCACCCTACTTCAACAAGGGTAAATTATATAAAAGACATCCGTGATGCTGGTTATGAACCAATTGTATTTATTCAGCCATCAACATTAAATTTAGAAAAATCTGATTGTGGTCTATTTGGAGATAAATTACCAAAAATTTATAAAATTGATGATAATTACAATAAAACACTTGCATTAGCAAAAAAAATTAAACCAAAATTCATTCTAATTGGTAATGATTATTCTCTAGAATTATCACTACGATTATCACAAGATTTAAAATTAATATCAACATCATATAAAAATTTTAAAACGATGCGTAATAAATTTAAACAGCAAGAAGCTTTGGAAAAAGCCAAGGTTCGTTTTATAAAAACAAAATATGTATCAACAATATTAGAAGCTAATAAATACTATAAAACACTCAAAGATAAAAAAGTTGTTGTTAAACCAGTTTCTGGAGCAGACACTGTTGGTGTACATATTTGTAAAAATCAAAAGGAATTTACTAATGCTATCAACGATGTTATAGTTGATAAAAAATCAAAAGCATTGATTCAAGAATATATTGATGGTGAAGAATATGTTGTTAACTCTGTTTCATATAATGGAGTTCATAAAATTACTTCTGTTTGAGGTTATAAGAAGAGATTAATTCCTGGTTATGGCCCAATATATGAAAGATTGGATTTTTTATCTCCTGATACAAAGTTGTCACAAAAACTTATAAAATATGATTTTAAAGTCTTAGATGCTATGCATATAACACATGGTGCTATGCATAATGAAATCAAAGTTGGCAAGAAAGGTCCAGTTTTAATTGAGGCAAATTGTCGTGTTGCTGGCGGTTCAATGCCTGCTAAATTTTTAGATAAGATATATGGGCACCATGAAACTGATATTGTTATAAAATCATATTTACATCCAAAATCATTTTATAAATTGCCAAATCAGTTGCCTATAATTGGTCATGGAATAATTAAATTTTTAATATTGCCATATAATATCAAGGCTACTAAAATTAAATTCCCTCAAGTTCTTTCAAAATTACCTAGTTTCTTTACATGTAATGCCGGAATTAATGGAAGTGTTCCAAAAGGAAAGGAAATTTATTTAAATAAAACTATTGATTATAGTACTTCACCTGGAAATATTTTTATGGCGAATAAAAATTTGAAACAATTAAATGCTGACTATAAAAAAATAGTTGATTTAGAAAATAATCACTTAGAAAAATTATTTGATTATAAAAGAGTGTAGTAATCCTATTCAAATATAAATATTATGTTTGTTTAACTTAAAGATATTTTGCATAGCAAAATATATCTTCTATATTATTTATTTAGTTACTGAATAAATTTTCTTATTTTTATTCAATTTTTGTCACAATAAAGGTTGGTTATAATTTTTATCTGTTAATTTTATTAATAAATCATTTAAGAATGGAAGACCTATTAAAAAGAATGAAATTGCTCAAAATATGATTGAAACAATTCATTTTTGTATTGGTTCATTATCATAAAATAAACCCCAATTATAAAATATAGGGTCAATACCTTCTTTGTTAGAATTTATTGCAGTATATATAGGATCACCCAAAAATGTTCATCCTAGAGTTCAACATGGAATTAATATACAACCAATGAATGAAATTATAGATGTTGCAATTTGTCCTTTTTGATAAGGAACTTCTGAAGCTGAAATTTTCTTTGTAAAATGATTTGTTGCAGATGACAAAGCAACAAAACCATATATAAGAAACATGAATACAACTATAACATTACTTGCTCCATCAATAAACATATCAGTTTGTAAAATGCCTGAAACAACTGATATTAATGCAAAATAAAACAATTGCATTATTGATTGGTAAATTAAACCAGCAAGTTTATTATTACCATTTAATTTTCTTTTTAATCATTTAGATGAAAATAACAAATTTTGATCAATTGAATACTCAAATGATTTTATAGTTACAAGGGATAATGATAAGCAAGTATTAAGTAGGGATATTATCATGAAAGCACCAAGAATATATGTTAAAACATCTTTTACCATTGATTTTGCACCAAATAATGAGACAAATAATTCATAAATATTAGGACAACATGAAAGAATTTGTGTAATTGTCACAAATAAGTATAAAGCACATGAAATTACCATTGATACTATGATTACTATTGGCACATTTCTTACAGGATTATTGATCTTTCCAGAAACATTACCAACAATTAAAAATCCATCCAATGCAAACATGATTGCAGGTAAAGAATTAAAAACACCAAATATTGAGAATTCATTATTATAAGTTGTGCCGCTAGGAGAAGTATGATCACCAGGGATAAACATGTTATTCTCAACATTCATTGTAAATGCAACAATTGCCCCAACTGAAAATAAAATAATTGGTACAAATTTGATTATTCCCAAAATATTTGTTAATTTAATCAAAAGATTTTCACAAAAATAACTAAATGTGATTAGTAAAACAGTTATACTAACACTAACAATAATAATGTATCAAAAATTAACATCATTTGGTATGTTGTTTTCACCAAATTTAATTTTAAAAATTAATTCTGAAAGAAAAAATGTTATAGCAAATGTAACAATTGAGTAATACATCAAAGGATACATCAATTTAACAAATCTTCCAAATCTATTGTTTATGTATCGACTAGATCAACCGCCTAATCCTGCATTTGCAGCAGTTCTTACTCTACTTATTTCACCAAACGAATAGGCTGTGCATATTGCAATAACAATAACAATGAGTCATGAAGTTAATATGCCATATGGATTTCCATTATTGTTTTTAAATATTCCACCGTTTTTTAGAAATATCCCAATACCAATCATTGCTCCAAGTATAACCATTATTGCACTAAATAAGCCAATTTTATCTGCTGTTTTAGGTTTCATTTTTACACAGAATTTTGGAGTTTTTTGATTAATTATATTTTCTTTATTTAATGATTTATAATCTCCATTAGTCATTGTTTTACCCTCTATTGTATTTTGTTAAAGTAAAAAATATGATTTTATTATATAACTTCGGTGTTATTAATTAAAAATTAATGCAAGCTTATAATTTTGAATCCTTTAATTAAAATTAATTTGAAAAAATATTTAACTACAAATTTTAGTGAGTAATGTTGCAAAAAAAGTTGGTTTTTTGAAAAAAATTGGAAAAGTATATATGTATATAAATATACATATATAAAATTGTAAAA
>JBGVBX010000006.1:0-54027 GCA_045225975.1 Malacoplasma sp.
TTTTACAATTTTATATATGTATATTTATATACATATATACTTTTCCAATTTTTTTCAAAAAACCAACTTTTTTTGCAACATTACTCCAAATAATACATATACATACATTTTTTACTGTAGCAGTAGTATCTTAATAAATTATTTTAGGTTGTTAATGAATGTTTTTAATATAATAATTGTCCGAAATGTATGTTATTAATAACATAAATGATAATGAATTACGACGCAAAAATTATTAAAGAAAACTTCTCAGATGCGAAAAACAACATTAAACAAATCATAAATAATGATCAAATTTACAATGATTTTGTTAAGAATATTCTTTTTTATGATGTTGTAGATAATAAAATAGTTTTGCTAGTAAACAACCAATTCATAAAAACAACAATTGAAAATAACTATAAAGATGTTTTTATTAAATCTTTTTCTGATATTATTGGCAATAAGTTAGATATTATTTTTTTAACTTCAGATGAAGTTGACAGATTAGAACAAAAAGAAAAAAAAGAGAACCAAAATAATAATCATTCTTTATTAATAAATTCCAATACTAACTCATGTCTTTCATTTGAAAATTTTTATGTTGCAAACTTTAATAAAGGTGCATATAATGCAGTAAAAAGTATATTTACATCTAAAAAACCGTGAAATCCTATTTTTATATCTGGTGGAGTTGGATTGGGAAAGACACATTTATTACATGCTGTAGGAAATGAATATGCAAAACTTCACGCATCCTTAAAAATTAAATATGTTACATCAGATGAATTAGTTAGAGAAATTTATCATGCTTTAAGTTCTAATAATCAAAAAGATATTGAAAATCTTAAAGATGAATATCAATCTTGTGATTTGTTGTTAATTGACGACATGCAATTTTTGGCTAAAAAAGAAAAAATTAATGAAATCTTTTTTAATATTTTTAACCATAATATTACTCATAATAAAATAATAATTTTTACAAGTGATAAACACCCTAACCAATTAAAGGACTTCGAACCTAGAATGATTTCAAGGTTTACTTCAGGCCTTCATATTCAAATTAATAAACCAAGTTTAGAAGCTATGGTTTACATTTTAGAAATGAAATTTAAAGAAGAATATAAAAATTATGTAATTGCTTCTGAAGCTATTAATTATATTGTCAGACGCAACCAAGATGATATCAGAAAATTAGAAGGTTATTTAAATAAAGTTATGTTTTATGTATTTAATAATTTACCGCCCAACTCAATAATTAGTATTGCAACAGTACAAAAAGCGACTGAAATGGATGACCAAGAAGAAATAAAAAATAATGGATATACTGTGGATCCAAAAATAGTTATTGAGGAAATTTGTTCTGCTTATAATATAAATCCAAAACAAATAAAATCTAAATCTAGAAAACATGAAATTTCTAATACAAGACAGGTTTGCCAATATGTTTTAAGAAAAAAATATAACATGCCATATGATGAAATTGGTAAATATTTTAGTAATAGGAGCCATTCTACAGTTATGGAGGCAGTTGAAAGAATTGAAAAAGCTATAGAAAAGGATGAAAATTTCAAAAATTTTATTGAAAAAATTTATAAAAATATTTAGTTTCCGACTTTCCAACAATACATATAATAATAAAAATATAAAATAAATAATAAATTAAATAATATGAAATTGACTATAAATACAGACACTTTAATTAAAAACATTCAATTGGCTTTTAACACTATTGATACTCAAGGATTAAATCCAATATTAAGTTGTATATTGTTTGATATCAAACAAAACCAAATTACAATTACTACTTCAAATAATTTAGGTTATAGTCAAATTAATATAAAAGCTGGTTTTAAAGTTGAATCAACTGGTAAATTTTTAATAAAAGGAAAAATATTTTTAGAAATTTTATCAACAATTAAATCAAAAGAAATAAATCTTGAAATAATAGATGATTCAATATTACGAATCTATTATGATAACTTTTTATGCAATTTAAATACTTTTGAAGTAAATTCTTATCCTTCTATATCTTTTCAATATACAGATTGAATAAATTTTAAATTATCAAATAATTTTATTCAACAAATAAGTAAATTAAGTAATTTTACTACTATTTCAAGTGATATACCTAATCCTTTAAGTGGTATTTGTTTAGATACAATCAATGATGATAATTTAATTAAAGCCGTAGCTACTAATTCATATCATTTAGGTTACTATCAAGAAGAAGGTAAATATCCGAAATTTAAAATTATTATTACTCAGAAGATATTAGATTTTTTAAATTTTTTAGTTACTAAAGATAAAGAATCACCAATTTTATGGACAAAAGATGGAAAATTAATAATCGAGTATAAAGATAATTTATTTTTCTTTAAACTTTTAGATATGGATTATCCATCTGTTTATAAAACATTAGAAAGTAATTATATACACAATTTTGAAGTTAAAAAAACATTATTTATGGATATGGTTAATAGAACTTTACCATTAATTCAAAATATTAAAGATGTACCATTTTTCTTAAAAATAAGTGAAAATAAACTTTCTTTTTCTACAAAGAGTATTGAATTTGGTGAATCTTTTGAAGAAATTAAATTAGAAAAAGAAAATTTTTCACAAACTTTTAATTTCAAATTAAATGTAAGATATTTAAATCATGTTTTAAAAGTAATAGATAATGATTTAATTACATTTAATTTTATTGATATCAATAAAGCTATATTAATAACTGATAAAAAGGATAAGAATTGAAAATTCTTAATTCTTCCTCAAAGACAATAAGTAATTATGGGTTTATATGCAGGAATAGTAGGACTACCCAATGTTGGTAAATCAACATTATTTAATACTATTACAAATTCACAAGTGGAAGCTGCAAATTATCCATTTGCTACAATAGAACCAAATGTCGGTATCGTAAAAGTTAATGATGGAAGATTAATAAAATTAGCTAATATAGCTCAAGCTGACAAAATTACATTTGCAACATGTACATTTATTGACATTGCAGGTTTAGTTAAAGGTGCAAGTCAAGGTGAAGGTTTAGGTAACAAATTTCTATCTAATATTAGAGAAGTTGATACAATTTGTCATGTAGTTAGATGTTTTGAAGATAAAAATATAACTCATGTTTATGAAAATGTGGATCCTATTAGAGACATTGAGATTATAAATCTTGAGTTAATAATGGCTGATTTGGAAGTTATTACTAAAAGAATAGATAAGTTAATACCAAAAGCAAAATCAGGTGATAAGATTGCTGATCAGGAATTACAAATTTGTAGAAAAATTAAAGAAGTTCTTTTATCTAACAAATTAGCTAAGAGTATATCATTCACAAAAGAAGAAACTTTAATAGTTAAAAGTTTTAATTTATTAACATCAAAACCAACAATTTATATTGCCAATATTGATTCTGATAATATAGCTAATCCAGAAGCTAATAAGAATTATATTAGGTTAAAAGAATATATATCTAATGTGACAAAAGATTTATTAATTCCTATTTCTATAAGTATGGAATATGAAATATCTACTTTAGATTCTAATGATAAAGAAACATTTCTCAAAGATTTAAATATTAAAGAGACTGGATTAGACACCTTAATTGAAGCAACATATAAAACATTAGGTTTAGAAACTTTTTTTACATTCGGCAAAAAAGAAACAAAAGCTTGAACTTTTAAAAAAGGAATGACTGCTCCTGAATGTGCAGGTATTATTCATACTGATTTTCAAAAAGGTTTTATTTGTGCTGAAGTGTGCAATTGGCAAGATTTATTAGAAGCAAAAACAGAAGCAGCTGTAAAAGAAAAAGGCAAAATGCGACTTGAAGGGAAGAATTACATAATGAAAGATGGAGATGTTTGTTTGTTTAGATTTAATGTATAAAAGGAGTAGTAGATATGAAATTAAATGCATTTAATAAACCAAAAGGTTGAATAGAAGTCATATGTGGTCCAATGTTTGCTGGTAAGTCAGAAGAATTACTAAGACGTATTAATCGTTTTAAATATGCTGACATATCCTATATTATCTTTAAACCTAAGGTTGATACAAGGACTTCAAATGCTACATCAAGAGATGGTAGAACAAATAAAAGTGTTTCAATTAGTAAATCTATAGATATTATCAAGTATTTAGATAAATATGAATCTACACATAAAACTAAAATTGATGTTATTGCTATAGATGAGGCACAGTTTCTAGATGAGGAATTAGGATCTATATGTAATAAATTAGCCAATTCAGGGTATGTTGTATATGTATCTGGTCTTGATCTTGATTTTAGAGGCATACCATTTCCAACAATGGCAAACGTATTAGCATATGCTGACCATGTAACCAAATTAACAGCTATTTGTACTGTGTGTGGAGCCGAAGCAAACAGAACTCAAAGATTGATTAATGACGAACCCGCAAAGATATCAGACCCAATTATCAAAATCGGTGATAAAGAATCATATGAAGCAAGATGCAGACAACACCACCAAATAAAAAAATAAAAAGCAAGGAAAACCTTGCTTTTTATTTTCAACACTTTAATTATTTAGAATAAATTTTATTGTGTTTATCGTTGTTGTGGCAAACCCTATCATTTCTTTCAGCAACTTTACCGCTACCAAATCTTTCATCTAATGATAGATAACCAGTAATACGGCTAACATTTTTGATATGTGTTCCACCACAAATTGGACATTTAGTTTGTCCTGGTGTTAAATATGTGACTTTTTTATTTTGTTCCATTATAATTAATCTCTTTTTGCAATAGTTAAATCAGGAGTTTTTTTCCTAATTCAAATTAAAATAGTAAATACTATAAGTGTAACAACTAATACAATTTCAAATATTGTACAAAATCAGAATAAAGATGGATTTATTATTTGCATTTGATTGTTTTCATCCAATGTGTAACCGAAAGGTAGGAATATAGATACTAAATACATTGGGAATACTGTAAATACTATTAAGATTATTTGTCGGGCTAGTTTACTCATTATTTTCTCCTTTAAATTATTAATGTTAAATTATACATTAATTACAAAGGTTTATTGACATCAAATAGGACAACATTGTTTTGTTTGATACTTTGAATGACATCAATAATTCTTTGGTTACTGCTTCCTCTAAATAATAAGTTAGGGTCATGCTTTTCTTGGATAAAAGGACCATCAACAATAACATCACAACAATTAATTAAATCTGCAACATTATTATCAGTTTTAGACAATTCTAATAATTCTTCTCAGGTATACCCAGTATAGCACCAAATATTAATATGAAATTTCTTTAATTTTTTAGCAAATATAGCAAATTTATCAGCTTGTTGAAAAGGATCGCCACCACTAAAAGTAACACCATCTAGAAAATATTCATCAGTTACTTGTTTGACTAATTCATCAATATCTACCATTTCTCCACCTTCAAAACTCCATGTAGAAGGGTTGAAACAATTTTTGCATGCGTGTGAGCAACCTTGTGAAAAGAAAACTTTTCGCAATCCAACACCATTCACTAAGCTATTTTGAGCTATTCCAGCTAATCTTATTTTTTCAGCCATATTATTTTGCTAATCTTTATTTTGTTGTGAACAACAATCTAAACAGTACCTAATATGAAAGTTTATACCCATATAATTAATATTTGTTTCTGTGTATGCCCAAGTAATAATTTTTTCAATATTTTCAGCACTTGGATAAGAATCAAATTCAATATATGAGATATGGCCACCATTTGATAATTTATGGTATGGCGCCTCGATCTTTATTTTTTCTGCTATTGAAATTGGGAAAGAAACAGGGATATGATATGAGTTAGTATAGTAATCTTTATCAGTTACACCAGGAATACTACCAAATAATTTTTGGTCCATTTTTACAAATTTACCACTTAATCCTTCAGCTGGAGTTGCGTAGCAACTAAAGTTCATAGATTTTTCCTTTTTAAGTTCATCACATCTTTGTCTAATGTGTGATACAATTCTTAAACCTAATTCTCTTGCTTTTTCACTTTGACCATGATGTTCACCAATTAAGGCAGTTAAGGTTTCAGCTAAGCCAATATAACCAATTCCCCATGTACCATTTTTCATGATTGGTTCAATATTATCATCTAGTTTTAAGTTTTCAGATCCTTTCATTAAACCCTGACCACAAACAAAAGGCAAATCTTTAACTTTAAGTTTCATTAAAGTGTCATGACGGTGTAGTAGAATATCAATTGTTTCATTGATTCTTTGATCTAAGAGTTTAAAGAATTTATCAATATCATGGTTGGCTAAAATACCAAGTCTTGGTAAATTAATTGTTGATGGTGCATTATTTCCTCTTCCTTCGACACCAGCAGGTCCATTACAATTAGAAAGAATATAAGTTCTACAACCCATTGTTGCAGGTAATATACCTTTGTCATAATATTCTTTATTAAAATCAGCATCCATATTCATGAATGTAGGATTCATTCTTAAGCTTGTTGACTTGCATGCTAATTGGAATAAATAATAGTATTTATCACCAGGTTTTTTATTTACGCCATCTTTTACTCTAAAAATAATGTTAGGAAATATAGGTTGTTCACCATTTCCTAAACCTTGTATATATTGTTCTAAAAAGCATTGACAAACCAATGCAGCATCATCACTAAAAGGGATACCAATGTTTAACGAACTAAATGGAACTTGGCTACCTGCACGAGAGTGCATAGTATTTAAGTTAAACACTATAGCTTGCATAGCTTGATCTACAGTGATTTTAGTTCTTTGTTTAATTATTTGCTCAATTTTGTCTGATTCAACTCCCTCTTCTAATATTTGTTTACGGATTTTTTCTCTTGTAATATTAACATATGGTGCAAGATCGTTATCAAAGTTTGGATGAGATTGTCCACCAAACATATCATTTTGACTTGCTTGGAGCATAATGCAGATTAATTCAGCTGCAACACCAATACTGTGTGGGGATTTAATTGTTCCATATCCAGTATTAAAGCCATACTTTAACAATTTAGATGTAGGTAAATGTAAACAGTTTAATGTTAAGTTATAACTATCCAAGTCATGAATATATATATCACCATTTTCATGTAACTTAGCTAATTTTTCAGGTAGAACAGAATTTAGTACATGCCATTTATTAGCTTCGGAAGCAATACGCAATAATTTAGCAGAAAAATTATTACCAACGTTCGCATTATCACGATCAGTTTCGATACCAATAGCAATAATTTTTTTCATTAAATCACTTTTATTTTCACGGATTTTAGTTCGTTGTTCCCTATAGTTTTGATATAAATCAGCCAATTTATGATGACCACATTCACGAATAGTTTCAACAACTAGATCCTGGATTTGTTCAACAGCAACAGATTCTAATTGAATTGCTTCAATTTTTTTAATAACATTTTTATAAATTTCATCAATTTGATCTTGTGATAAGTCAAATTGATTGTATTTTACTGCGGCAACAATAGCATCTCTAATTTTTTGTGGATTAAATTCAACTAATCTATTATCTCTTTTAATTATGTGTTTCATATTTGACCCTTATATTATTAATTTAATTTCTTTACCTGCGCTTTGATACTTTGTTATTTTTATTTTTGCAGCCTTAAGCATTTTCATTGATGTTATTGTTTGCATTGAATCTGGATATGTGTTGTCTTTGTATATAACTTCTGCTATACCAGATTGAATAATAGCCTTAGCACATTCGTTACATGGGAATAGAGTTACGTATAATCGACACCCTTTTAATGAATGACCAGTAAAATTCAAAATTGCATTTAATTCTGAATGACAAACATATGGATATTTTGTATCCTCCGGTTTTTCAGCTTCATTATCCCAAGGAAATTCATCATCACTAAGTCCTCTAGGCATACCATTATATCCTAATGAATATATTTTGTTATCTGGTGAAGCAATACAGCAGCCAACTTGAGTATTTGGGTCTTTTGATCTAAGAGCAGAGAGTTCTGCCACTCCCATAAAATATTGGTCTCAGTTAATATAGTCTTGTCTTTTCATTTTAGAATCATTTCACATTACCCTTATGTTTTTTAATAATATCAACAATATTATTAATGAATTTATCAATTTTATCCTTTGTTAGTGTTTCGTTATTGTTGATTACTAGATGAATGGTGTATGCAATAGTAGAAGTATTTTCTTGTTTATAAGCAGAGATGTATTTATAGTTAGCAATAAAATTTAAAGCTTTAATATCAGTGTTAATTTTCTCAACATCAGTATTTTTATCAGCTAAATAGGTAATGTCTTTTAAAACAGGCAAAGTTGTAAATAATGGTTTAATTTTTAAATCTTCATGGGGATTATCTACCATCAAAGGTTGAATATTTAAAACTAAAGCATACAATTCTTGATTAATCTTATATTTTATTAAATTTTTTTGGTTTAAACATCCAAGGTATCCAATTACCTTATCTTTATGTTTAACCACCAAACAATCATTTTGAGCAAAGCAAGAGTTTGTTGCGCGTTCTACAACTAATTTGGTATTAAAAAATGCTTGAATTTGATTTAAGATAGATTCAAGTCCAAATGTATTTAGATTAATAGTTGAATTATGAATTGGATCAATTATATATCTTGAAGAAGATATACATGTTAAATTTCATTCATTTTTTTCGTTATAAATTTTTTGTAATTCAAATATAGGATACAAATCATTTTTTCTATTTAAATTGTATTCAACTACTTTAATCATATTATCAAGTAATGATAATTTCATAAAACGATGTTCATTATTTGAACAAGGGTGCAATTCATATACTGGTTTAGTATTAAAAACATTTCATTTTTTAATAGACTCAGCACTTACTAAGTTGTAAGTTTTAGTCTCAATAAAGAAATTTTCAATCATAATTTGTCTTAAATTATTTAGGTAATAGTATTCATCTTTATTGTTGCATGACACATCTACGGTAGTTTCAATAGGTTGAATAGTAATTGCATCAATTGATAATTTTTTAATTACCTCTTCAAATAAATCATATTGATTTGCTAAATCCTTACGGTACCCTGGTACAATAACAGAATTAGCTAATACTTTAAATCCTAAAGATTTTAATGTTGATTTGAATTTCTTTGCATCAATTGGTTTTATAAACTCTATGCATTCTTTTAGATTAAATTTAATTTCTTTATTGCCTTCGATTTTATCACATTTATTAGTTATAGTTGCAGTTTTAAACTTCTTTTCAATAAAACTAATAAATAAATTTATTTGAAATAATGATACAGGTCTAGTTGTGAATTTTAATGTTTGTGTATTAATGTTGTGAACAATTGCACTATTACGAGGCAACCAATGAGATAAGTTACTAATGTATAGACCAATTGATTTAGTATTGAGGTCAAGTGCGTATTTATCATCAACACAAATACCCTCAATAGCTATTGTTTCATTTTTTTGGTTTGTCAAAATAACATCAGATGAAGTTAAACTATATGCTTTTTTGTTATAAACAATTTTTCCATTATTACCAGCATACTTTTCAATAATTCCACTAGTTAGTTTATTAGCATCAAAAATTAAAGGAGCCACACCAGTTAGATATGTGATGCATGTAATTTGATCAATAGTTTCATTTTCACATTTGCATCCATTATTGATTAATAATTTTTTTAATTCTCAAGAGCTATATTTCCTGAGGTTTATGTCATCAATTTTTAAATAAGATCCAAAAGAAGACAATTTTTGATTAATTTTTAAAAAATCTTTTTTAAGAGTTTTTAGTTTTGAAATAGCCTCTTTAACATTAAAGGAAAAATTAAATCAATTTGCAAGATCTTTAATAATTAAAATAGCTCCCATTCATTCTGGCCTGTTAGATGGTAATGTAAGGTCATAAATTGTATCATCTAATCCAAGCTCTTCAGCTACTGTTTGTGTACCAACTTTAGCACTTTTATCTAAAATAACAATACCATTTTTGTCATTGTCATCTAAATATTCATGGCCATATGGTGTTAACTCATTATATCCACATAGCATACCTTGTGATTTATAGCCAAGTATTTCTTTTTCATTAATAACAAAACCACTATATAGTTTTGCTCCCGGAAGTGCAACAGCAACATGGTCATCTATCTTAAAATTATTAGCACCACAAACAATATTGTATGTCTTTTTATTGTTTATTTCAACAGTGGCATAATGTAATTTGCTTGAATTTTTTACATTTTCAATTTTTAAAATTTTACCAATATAAATATTCTCTAATTTTGGATGTTCAATTACTTGTTCGAGTACCATTCCTAAGTTATATGTGGCTTTATCAATATCAGCATTACTTACATTTTTAAATTGAGGGACAAAATAAGTTAAGAGCTTTTTAGATAGTAACATAATTATTTTTCTTCCTCCTTAAATTGAGTAGAAAATCTAAAGTCATTAGTGTATAGATATCTAATGTCATTAATACCATATTTAATCATTGCTAACCGATCAATACCTATTCCAGCAGCTATTGCTGTTTTACATGACATGCCAGCTTTTTTTAAAACTTCTTGATGAAGCATTCCAGCACCCAAAATTTCTAATCATCCAGATTTTTTGCACAAACTACATCCTTTGCCATGACATATAGGGCATTCAATGTCACCCTCAATTGAAGGTTCCGTAAAAGGGAAAAATGACATACGATATCTAATTTTTACTTTTTTACCGTATAAATGTTGTAAAAGCGCAGTCATTAACCATTTTAGATTACCAACTGTTAGATTATCTTTGACTCAAATAATATCAATTTGGAAGAATTGATGAGAATGAGAAAGATCATCATCATCATTCCTATAAACATTACCAACTGTTAGGACCCTTAAATCACGAGATTTGTTATGTAGTAAAATTTGTTCTGCTGTGCCAGCAGTAGTATGTGCACGAAGCATTGTATTTTCATTAATATATAAAGATTCACTAGTTTGACGTCCCGGATGGTCTTTAGGAACATTTAGATTATCGAAGTTGTATTTAACAGATGTAACTTCATTTCCACCCACAACAGTAAAATTAAGTTTTCTAAAAAAATCAATTACTTTATTTGCCATTAAATTGATAGGAGACAATGCTCCTTTAGTTAGATTGGTTGAATCAATAGATAAATCAAAAGGAGGTTGATGAGTATCAACATTTGTTAGCGCTTCTATTTTTTGAGCATATTTTTCAAAAACACTATTAATTTTTTCTTTAAAATCATTTAGTTCCTTACCAAAACATTGTTTTTTATTAGGGGGTAATGTTTTTAATTGAGCATATAGTGGAGCTAAATGCTTTTTTGTAAAAATATTTTTAGCAATAATTAGATTATTCCTATCTTTACATTGTTTAAATTGGATCTCTGCTTCATCAAGAAGTTTTGTTAATTTTTCCATAGGTTATTATTAATATGTTACATTTTTAATATATAAATTTATATATTAATTTCATTTATTTTTTATTAAAAATTAAATGAGAAATACCACGGATTATAGCGTTATCAACATTTAAAAAACTAATTTTCTTGTTAGTTTGTTTTAATGCATTCAACTTTGGTGTATTACCGCCAGTAAAGCATACTTTTTTAAAACCATATTTAGCACTAAAATAATTAACAACACTTAAAACGACACCAGTGTAGTAATGGTTTGCTCCAGCAGATAATGCTTCTCTTGTATTAGCTCCAAATTCCAAAAAATTATTATGCTCCACTATTTTATTGTTCGGACTAATTAATTCAGCTTTTTTAATTAATTCATTAACACCAGCAAATGGAATTGGGAATATTATACAACCATGTAATTTACTATTATCCACACCAATAGCGAAAATAGCAGTCCCATAACAGAAACCAATGCATTTCTTGTATTCTTTTTTTAAAAATAGGGCATAAGCTAATATATCAGTTCCGATTTCATCTATATTAAAATTAGATAAGTTAAGTTCATTTATAAATTCACTATTTTTTATAAATTTTGCTTTGATTTTAAATGTTGAAAATATAGTATCTTCTATTTTTTTATTTAGTGATGGTTTTACTGAGCAAACATAGCAAGATGTAATATCATATTTTGCTTTAATCCTTTTGAATAACGAGTTAAATCGTTTTGCATTATTAATTGTTTCAACACAAATTAGTTTATTATTTGAAGAATATATACCGGCTTTTAAAGATGTATTGCCACTATCAATAATTAGAATCATGAATTACCTTCTATGTTTAGCATTAATTTTTTTGAGTTTTTGCTGAATTTCCCTTATTTTTGTAGAAGAGCTTTTGGCTAATTCTTTTGATGATATAAAAAGAACAGTCTCTATAGATTCATCAAGCATTTTGTGAACTTTTGCGGTATTTAATTCATATTGATAATCATTAACATTTCTTATAGCTCTTACAATATATTTACAATGTAATTTTTTTGCAAATTTAATAGTTAATCCAGCATTTTTTACAGCTTCAACATTTTTTAAATTTAATTTTTTTATAACTTTTTTGACTTGTGCAAATCTTAAATCAATATTTGATTGTTTTTCTTTATCAACATTGTGACAAACTGCAACATAAAGTTTATCAAATAGTTTGCTTGATCTTTTTATTATGTTTATATGCCCTTTATGAATAGGGTCGAATGAACCAGGGTAAATAGCTATTTTTTTAGTCGTAATTGGCATATTTGCATTGCAAATATTATAATAACATTAATATGTCATTAATAACCAAAATTAAATCAAAATTATTACGATCTGACAAAAAAATAAAAATTGTTTATCCAGAAGGTTGGAATAATGATATAGTTCAATGTGCTAAAAATTTAATTAAAAAAGCAAAAGCTATTGAACCTATATTAATTTTTAGAACAAAGAGCGAAGTTCCAACTGATTTACCTGCTTCAATTAAAAAAGTAATAATTGAAGAAATTGATATAAAGAAATATGCTGAAGCAATTTTTGAAGTTAGAAAAAATAAGGGTTTGACAATGAATGAAGCCCTAGGTTTAGCAAAAAAACCTAATTTTTTAGCATCAACAATGGTATTTTTAAATGAAGCTGATGCTGAAATTTGCGGTATTGAGTATTCAACTGCTGATACACTAAGAGCTGCATTACAAATTGTGGGACCTAATCCTAATACCCCAAGAGTATGTAGTGGTTTTATTATGGAAAAAGGTGAGAATAGATATGTGTTTGGAGATTCATCATTAAATATTAATCCTGATGCCGAACAATTAGCTGCTATTGCTAAATCATTAGGACATTTTGCTAAACAAATTGCTAATATTAGCAAACCTCATATTGCAATGTTAAGTTATTCAACTAATGGTAGTGGTAAAGGGGAATCTGTTGATAAAGTTCGTCGAGCCTATGAAATAGTTAATGTCGATGAAAAATTTACAGAAGAATTTAAAGTGTTTGGTGAAATTCAATTTGATGCAGCTTTTGATCTAGATGTAATGCACAAAAAAGTAAAATCCTTGAATTGGAATGAGCAAGCAAATGTTTTTGTATTTCCAAATATTGATGCTGGAAACATCGCATATAAAATTGCTGAAAGGCTTGGTAGATATAAAGCAATAGGTCCTGTTATTTTGGGTTTAAAAAAACCTATTAATGATTTATCTCGTGGCGCTAAAGCACCAGATGTAGAGAGTTTATCATACATTACCGCATTACAAGTTATTGCAAAATAAAAAAAGCACCGAATTTCGGTGCTTTTATTTAATTAACTATTAGAAATTATTTATCTTCACTAATAGCAGTTACTGGACAAGCTTTTGCACAAGTTCCGCATCCTTGACATTTGCTTTTGTCGATGCAAGCTTTACCATCTGGACCAAAATCAATTGCATTATGTGGGCAACAACTCATACATGTTCCACAGCCTATGCATTTATTTGAATCTACTTTAAATTTTGCCATAATTTTCCTCTCACATTTGGAAATTATACATTATTTAATATCCATTTTAAGTAATCTATTTAGTTCTACTACATATTCTAATGGAAGTTCATCAGCGAAGTCTTTTATAAAACCAAGAACCAATAATTGCTTAGCAGCAGTTAAGTCAATTCCTTTAGACTGTAAATAAAATAATTTTTGCTGATCAACATCACTGATCTTAGCTTCATGCTTTATTGTTGATGTATTATTAAAAATTTTTTCTGTAGGGAACGTATCACTTTTTGAAATCTTATCAAGAATTAAAGTATCACATATTACATCACTTGTAGCATTACTTGCAGATCTAGCAATATAAACCAAACCACGATAAGTGGCATTTCCGCCATTATGAGCAATTGATTTAGAAATGATTTGAGATTTTGTGTTTTTCCCAACATGAATCATCTTTGCCCCAGCATCCTGAATAACACCTTTATGAGAAATGGCAATAGAAATACATTTAGCTTTTGAATTATCACCTTTCAATATGGATGCAGGATACTTCATATTTAATTTGCTTCCTAAATTGCCATCAATCCATTCCATTGTTCCACTTGTATCAACAATGGCACGTTTTGTAACAAGATTTAAGACATTATCAGATCAATTTTGGATTGTGGAATAACGACAATATGCATTTTTGCCAACAAAAATTTCAACTACTGCAGCATGTAGGTTATTTTTGTCATATATAGGAGCAGTACATCCCTCATTGTAATGAACATAGGCATCATCATCAACAATTATTAAAGTTCTTTCAAATTGACCTACAGATTTGGTGTTAATTCTAAAATATGCAGATAAAGGTTTGTCAATTTTTACACACTTAGGTACATATAAAAAAGTGCCACCAGACCATACTGCTGTATTTAATGCAGCATATTTGTTATCAGTAAAAGGAACCAATTTACCAAAATATTTTTTTATTAAATTTGGATATTTTAGTAAAGCAGTTTCAATATTTGTAAAGATAACATGTTTGTCGTCTAATTCTTTTTTTAGTTGATGATGGATAGTTTCTGAATCATATTGATTATTAACACCAGAAAAGTATTTTGCCTCTCTTTCTGGAACTCCTAATTCATCAAATTGTTTTTTAATTTTTTTTGGAACATCATTTCATGATGTTTTATAAAATTCATTATTAAGAGATGTGGCGTAATAGATATATTCATTGAAGTCAATAAAATTTAAATCAGGCCCTCATTTAGGATTTTTTATTTTTTTAAATGCTTTATAAGCATTTAACCTTATATTTAACATTCATTTAGGTTCTTTTTTAAGTGATGAAATCATTTTAATAACTTCATTACTTAAACCTTTTTTAAAAGTTTTTTTATTTTCTTTTTGAATTTTCATATTTCTCTAATGCATTTGCAATTGCTTTGGTCCCTACTTTTGCACAATTAATCCGATTAGCCTGTTTATTAACATTGGCAAAACAAAATAATTCATCTAATATTGATTCATCATAAGGTTTATTATCAATCATATTTAAGTAATTGGTAATAATTTTTCTTGCGTTTGGAATTGATTTACCTATTAATAAATTACACATGATATCAGTCGAAGATGTACTAATAGCACAACCAATACCTGAGACTTTTATATCACAGACTTTATTGTTTTTAATATCAACATGAGCAGTTAAATTATCAATACAAGATGGGGATGAAATATTACAACTAACATAATTTTTGAGTTTGTTAATCTTGTTTTCGTTGATGAAATGTTGGGGGTTCTCATAATGATCTAGAATTATTGATCTAACTAACTCTTGATCATTTTTTTTAAATGACATTATTTAATTCATCTCCTTTTTTAAAATTTTTTAATATTTTGATTAGATAATCAATTTCTTCTCTTGTATTGTAAATATAAAAAGAAATTCTAACAGCTGATGCTATATTTGTTGATATATTTGATGCTTTTGCACATGACAATCCAGATCTAACAATAATTTTTTTGTTTCCAAGGTAACTAGCCAAATCTTGTGATGAAACTCCTTTAATGTTAAAGAAAACAATTCCATGGTGAGATTGCGGATTGTAATATTCAATATTTTTTATGGAATTAATTTTTTTATTAAAGTATTGTTTTAACTCTAATCCATGCTTTGATATGTTATTTCATCCCAATTTGTTTAAATATGTGGTAGCAGCACCAATACCAATAATTCCTGCAACGTTTGGAGTACCGCCTTCAAATTTGCTTATTCCTGATGCATATGTAAATGTATTCTTGGTAGCATTAACAATAGAATTCATTCCACCACCAAATTTTAATGGATCAATTTTATCAATTCATTTTTTGTTAATATAACACACACCTATTCCAGTAGGGCCAAGCATTTTATGACCACTAAATGCTAAAAAATCAATATTTGAATCTTTGAGATTATGTTTAATGTGGGGTAGAGATTGTGCAGCATCAACCACAACAATAATATTTGGGTTATATTGTTTTATTTTTTTAGCTAGTAAATTACAATCAATAAAATTACCTAAGATGTTGCTTACATCACAAAATGTTACAATTTTTGTTCTTTTTGTTAAGGTAGACAAGATATCATGCTGAGTAGGTAATTTGTTTTTACCAACCCATACTAATTTACTGTTTGTTTGCTGTGCTAATTTGAATCAAGGTAACATATTAGATGTATGCTCCAAATATGTTAAAACCAATTCATCATTCTTTTTAATAAATTTTTTTAATCCATTTGAAATTAAATTAAGAGATTCAGTAGCTCCAGAAGTGAAAATAATTTCATTTGAACTACAATTTAGTAGCTTAGCCACATTATTGCGACTTTCATCTATAAGTCTATGTGTGTGTCATGCAAATAATGAATCACTATTGTGAGGGTTGCAGCAATATTTTTCATAATATTCACATTCCTTATCCAGAACATATTTGGGTTTTAAAGTTGTTGCTGCAGAGTCAAAATAACACCAACTTTTATTAATTGAAAATCAAGGAAAATCCTTACGCAATTTTTTAACTTCTTTATCTGTCATACTTATCCATTGTTATTGAGCATTTTGTTTATAGTTGACTTAACATCTTGATAAGCATCAATTCTATGTTTTTTACTATTATAATAAGTATTTTTCAAAATACTTATTTCATTTTCAATTATCGCATTTACAGCTTGTTTGCGATCAAAACCTTTAGACTCTAGATAAAAAATTAAATCTTTATTTAAATGCCCAATATTTACACTATGAGATGCATTAATTTTGTTTGTGTCAATTACTAATGAAGGAATAGTATTTATTTTTGCACTATTTGAGAGTAAAAAACCTTTAATATCTTGTTCAGTTGTTACATTATTATTATTTCGTTTTACGTTAGATGTAATATTTATAGAACCTTCACTATTTTTTGAAGCAAAAATTTTTGCAAATAAAAAGCTTCTACAATTAGATTCATTATTTAAAGTTATGCTAAAGGTATGATTGGAATTTTCGACCAAATCTATTAAATAAGCTTTTAGAGTGCAATTTTTCTTTATGGTAAATGTTATATTTTTGTCAAAACTATTTTTACTCATAGATAAAAAAACAAATGTCGAATCCTTATCAATTCTTAGATCTATATTCTTATTTTTGAAATTATCTAAAAAATAAAAAAACGAGTTAAAATTTAAAACAACTGAATGATTTTTTGTTTGTGCTTTTTTCATAATTTTTATAACCATTTTTAATTACTTCATTAATAATTTCAACACCACCAATTTTTTTGATTTCACCATTAACTAACAAAACGACTTTATTAGGCTTTATACCATTAAACATATCTAAATCATGAGTGACCATGACAGTAATATGGTTTTTCCTATTACTATTTATGTAATTTTGAACAATTTTAACAGCATCAACATCTAAACCGGCATCTAGTTCATCTAATAATAAAACCTTGGAATTTAATAAGGAAGATTGTATGATTTCATTTTTCTTTTTTTGACCACCTGAAAATCCGACATTAACTGAATGTGAAAGCAAGTTTTTATCAAGTGAAATTTGATCAAATAAATTATCAATCATTTTGTATTTTTGATAAAAACTTGATTGCGGATTGTTAATTTTAATAATACTTTTCAAAAATTCAAGCATTGGGACCCCATCTAGTTGCGGAGGGTTTTGATCTACATAAAAAAAACCCATTCGAGCAATCTTGTAAGTTTCCATACTTTTAATTGAATGATTATTGAATAAAATATCACCCTGTGAAATAGTAGTTGAATAATGATTTAATAATGATTTTAACAATGTAGTTTTACCAGAGCCATTAGGGCCAATTAAGGCTATAACATCACCGGTTTTTAAATTTAAAGAAATATTCTTGAGGATGCAAGCTGAATTAACCCTAACATTTACATTTTTAATAATTAAATTATTAATCATAGTTTTAATATATTATAATATCGATACTTTTTATGAAAAGAAATCTATCAAAATTTATTATTGGCATGTCATGCTTTGGGGCAGGTATAATTGCGCTCCCTTCACTTACTTCATGTTCTTCTATTGACGATTTGCAAAAAGTTGATCGTGGTGATGGTTCTTCATTTGCTTCAGACGGAGATGATTTTAAGATCACATTTAATGATGAAATTGTTGATGCATTGACAAACAGGGCCTCTTATAGCGCATATAAAACTCAATATGTAAACCATCTTTTATACAATTTTTACAAAAAGATAGTTGATTCAGGAAAACTTCAATCTTTTAATGACGACTGGTCAAAATGAAACAATGATATTGATGAAGATTATGATAATAAGGTTAAAGAATCAAAATCAAAGCATGGTTCAACTTGACAATTTTATTTTCAAAACGAAGTGCTAGATCCAGTTGGTGGAACTAAAGAGGCATGAAAGCACAACCAATTATGCGCTAAAATTCGTGAAGATTTTAAGACAAAAGTATTTAAGAATAAATATCTTGCATATTCAAATGTTTCAGACTATAACGTAAACAATGACATTATTTCTACATTTGATAGACAAATCTTTTTTGAAAATCCATCAGAATGAAGAAAAATAAATTTTTATGCTAAGAATAAAGCAGGAGGTAACTACAATACCGAAAAAGATTTAGATGATGTTTATGCTTTGATTCAAAAATTAGCATTTGAAATGTATACTGGAACAACACACCCAATTTCTGTTTCAATGTGTTTATGGAAATATAAAGCTCCTGAAACATCAAAAGGTTTGTTAGACATATACTCTGATAAGGTTAGCAAAAATAATACCAAAAATTCTCCATATATTAAAGATGATGAAGGTGGAGAAGATGATGAAGATAAATCTTCATTTGAGATAGGTTATGAATTTCCTGCATTCCCTGAATATAATGGTACTCCATCAGCAAATGGTAAATTTTGGTATGTAATTAGAAATTTACTTTTAGATGATAACAACCATTATGGTCTAACATCAACTGGATTTAGTAATATTCCAAATGACAAATGATATACAGATGACAGCGCAACACAAATAGTTGTTAATACAAATGATTTATCATCTTTAGATCCTTTATTTGCTGGTTCTGCTGTAAACTTATGAGCAAACTATAGTAACAGCCAATTTGTACAGGATAAATTATTAAAATATGACATTGACAATTTGTTAGCTAACCCTGATTTTGGAAAGGAAACAGATATTTTAAGAAATTTCTTTTTCCGCTCAAATGACAAAAGATTATTTTCTGCTAGCGGTTTAACAGACCTAGGAAGAGATTTGGCAAATTGCGATAATAAGATTGATTTAAGTGCAATTTATGAATCTCAAGGTGATGCTGGTGTATTAAGAGACGGAGGTGGAAGTAATAATTTCCATAGTAAAATTTTTAGATCTCAATCACCTCTATTCTTTGATTATTATGGTGATAACACAGAAGAAGGCGGAGTGCAATGAGTTGTATCTGCATTAAGATTATATGATGGAGATACACCACTACCTTATGTTTTAATAAGGGATGAAATATCTGAAGGTGGAGTTCACATTTTAGGTTTAAATGGTGCTGTTTGTTTTGATAATGATGGAAATGATCAACCTGGTTATTTAGCAAAAGATGCAAGTGCTGATAATGATAATACACAACCATTTTCACAAGGTAGAGAAAATATATTGCTAAAAGCTCAATATTTATGAGAAAAAGGAAATTCTTCTACAACTATTGATTTAGAGACAAAGATTCAAAATTTCTTTTCAAATGATGAAAACTTAAACAATGTTGTTATTTCAATGGCTAAAAACCAAACAAGACGAGAAAATGATAACCAAGCAATTATTTTTTCAGATGATGGATTATTAGATAACGTTGATCGAAAACCATTTTATGATTTATTTGCTTCTGGTAATAATTTCTTTTCTGCACAATCTACAATTTCTGCAATTGATTCTCAAAACAAACGTCTATTTGATAAAAAATATTCTAATGTAAAAAATTCACTAATTTCACGTTCAGCATCATTGTCTAAAATTGGGCAATCCAATTATTCAAATGGAATGAGCACACCATATCCATTTACATTTGTTGAAGTTAAGAATAACATTCAAGGTTATATTTCATCATTAGTTTCATATGATATCAACAATATTATGGCATGAATACCATGTGATTTATATGATTACAATAAAGAAAATGATGTATGAGATAAAAGTGAAATAGCATTCAATGATGTGAAAAACCAAAAACAAAGTTACATTGAGCTTGTAACCGATTTAACTAGAAACATAAAACCTTATATTCAAACATCTAATCCAGAAAAATATAGTGAACACATTTATAACAAATGAGATAAAAATGATGCTTTGTCAACATGTGTATATGCTGCTTTAAAGGATTTTGGTTCTAGCGACTCATTTAGTAATAATGTAAAAATTAAAGCAATGAGAAATTATGCTAAATCTTGCTTTGGTAATGAAAGTATTGTTTCAGATTTCGATTCATTTAATGGTTATGCAACAATTAATAGTCAAAGTTTAAATAATGCATTTGTATCACAATATGTAACTAACACTTTACTAAATAGTAAACCATTATCAACATATCAAAGCATGAATTCAATTAATGACATTTCTCAATATGCTTCATCACTTAATAATTCTTTCAAACATTATTTAAATAGATCATTTGCAAATATTAACTATAGCACTGACATGTACGAGTATTTATTAGTATTAGATGCAATGCAGTATTTAATCAAAGATAATTATGCTAATTTAATTAATTACTTAAAAAATAATGTAATCCGTTACGGTGAAGATGCAAATATTGTTTGAATTTCTAAAGAGAATACTAATTGTGCTCCAGCATTTAATATTGATGGAGAAACAACACTTTCAGATAGAATAACAGCTTTCTTTAATTACAAGAACAATTATATTGGTCAATATTCAAATACATACTTCCATAATGGTAGTGATGATGATACACCAAGTTCATTTGTTGAAAATGCTGCTTATTATAAATTTGCACCTATACCAGTTGATAATGAATGAGCTAATGCTATGGGATATGTTGGCTTAATTACTTCTGCTGATACAACATCACCTATTACAACATCAATAAGTGATCAAATATTTAAAAATGCCTACTATACAAAACGTACAAGTACAGGTGAGAACGACCGAAAAGGTGGATGATACAAATATCAGGATTGAGATACTTTATTAAACAAAATTAATATTTGTTCTGGTATTAAAGATGTTACTGATTTAGTTGATAATCTTTCAAATGACTTATCAGAACCAGATTTTACAAGATATGTTAAGGCCATTGTATCTCGTTCATTCTATGAAGATGGAGATCCTGAAGTAACAGAAGGAAGTGCCAAATCAGGTGAGCCAATTAGTTTGTCAGTATTAAAAGAAAGATTAATTGGTGAAAAATCAATGTATTACAATTTACATTGAGGTTTGACTAGATATAAAGAAGATCATAAAACTCTTGTAGATAATATGTTCTTGCCATTTGGTAATAAAAATTCAGTTGCTGAAATTTGTGATGGTGCCAATGTTCAATATATTGACCACACAATTAAAGTGTCTGATGACGATGAACATATAGAAGCTAGAGTATTAGTTCTTCAATTAAACAATAATGATGTAAGTTCATATGAAAATCTATATGCAGCATTAGGTGGCAATAATCATAGTAAAGAATTAATTGATATGCTAGTTGTTCAATATGCTATGACTTCATCAATTAAAAATTTAGCACTTCAGGATGTTATTAAAGTAAACTTTAATGGTGAAAAAATAACTGTATATGATCGTAGGTTTAATGATAACCTAGGTCGAACTTGAGTAAAAGACTGAAAATCAACTAACTAATAAATGTAAAATATATTTGCTATTACAACGATTGTGGCGAACCGTGTGAGGGTAGAAATACAACAGCACTAAGCTTTAATGATCGTGTGTAATAGCTTTTTATTTTGTTAAAGGATATACTATATTTTTGGATATTCTATAATATATATGAAATATATATTTTTAGTTAAAGATTATTATGGTTAGAATTGCTGTTGTTGTGGCTAATAAGTCCGAAGATATTGAAACAATTGTTCCTGTAGACATATGACGTAGAGCAGGTTTAATTGTTAAATTAATATCAATTGAAAAGAAAAAGAGTTTAATTTTGTCATACGGAACAAAATTATCTTGTGATGATGTTTTATCAAAGGAGAATTTATCTAAATATAATGCTATCTATTTACCTGGTGGTGGGGGTCATTTAAAATTCAACGATGTAGATGCACCAAGACTAATTTCTTTTTTAAATAAATATGGTTCAAGTTCACAAATTGTATTTATGGCTATGTGTGCATCACCTGAAGTATATGGTGGTTTAGGAATGTTAAAATCAGTTAAATTTACATGCTACCCAGGGTATGAGAAGAAATTCGCTAAAACATATATTAACAAAGGCGTTGTAGTTGATAAAAATTTTATTACAGCTAAATCTGTAGCATATGCTGTACCATTTGCTTTGGCTGCTGTTGCTAAACTTATAAATAAAGAAGCTGCACAAAAAGTTGCAAAAGAAATTTGTTATACAGACAAGATATAAACCATGAATTATTCAATAAGATGAAAAGATTGTAAAAAATCTGAAGCAGTAGAGAACTACTTACAGGAAAAAATCTCAAAATTTTATGATTTTAATTTTGTTCAGGATAATATTAAGATTGAAATTGTTTTTTATCAAAAAACAAGAGACTATACTGTAAGGATCAATGTTGTTATTCCAATTAAAGGAGTTATTCGTGCTGAGGATATGAGCCGTGACGTTTTAACTTCAATAAATAATTGTTGTAATAAAATACTTGATCAATTACGCCGAGCAAAAACGCAGTTCCAAAATAGATAAAATATGAGTAAACAAAAACGCAAATTTTTTGGATTAATAAACCTCTGTTCATGTTTTGGTATTATTCCTATATTTAATTTAACATCATGCACAGCACCAACACAAATTGATGTTAAATTTGTTCATAATCAAGAATATGGTGGTTGTAATGCTTTAATTACTCTAGAGGAATTTAATAAAAAAGGCTTTTATTTTGGTGATGAATTAAAACTTTGTTTTAAAGAAGTTGGAGCTAAGGGTATTTTTGAAAATATTCCATTCTTCAATGAATTTTATGTTGAGATTGGTCAACCAATTTTTACTCTCCTCCCAAATAATTTATATTTCACTATTAAGAATTCACCTTATGATTTGTGAGAATATTTAAATCTAGGAGAGGAAACTACTGTTACAATTTCACTTACTAATAAAAGGAAATATATTGATATACAAGAATTATTAGATTTATCTTATTCGTCAAAGATACGAGACGATTATGATTCAGATGAGGAATATGCAAATTTTCATTCTATTAGTGGAGGTGAATTAAAAGATAATTGTTTATATCGAGGTACTCATCCCTGCAATATAAATATAATGGGTGATAGATATTTATATGTAAATAGATTATTAGAATCTAATAACATTACATACTTTATTAATTTAGCAAATACTGAACAAGAATTAGCCAACTTTCTAGATAATGAAGATGTAGCAATGGATTACTATAGAAATTTGTGGAAAAATAAGACCTATATAACAAAACACTTTACTGTGATAAGTGCTACTGAAGCATCAAACATTGAAGTAACTAATTTTTTTAAAGAATTGATTAAAAGCAATATAGAGTCAAACGATAGAATCTATGTCCATTGTAATGAAGGAAAAGACCGAACTGGTTTTATTTGCCTTATTATTGAAGGATTATGTGATTGTGATTATGAAACAATAAAAAATGATTATTTATTATCATTTATAAATCTTTATGATTTAGATGAACAAAAAGATGTTAAACGTATAAATGCAATAACTAAATATTATTTCAATCAATTAATGGCTTTAATGTCATTTGAAGACAAAGCAAAAGATAGTTATGAAGATGCCAATTTTAAAGAGATTGCTTTAAATTATTTAAGAGCTGGTGGGATGAGTGATGAAGAGATCACAAAACTAATTAATTTATTTCATAAATAATAGCAATACAACATTAGTTTCATAGCTCCTAATATACATATATAATTAATATAATTTATATTAATGGAGTTAAAATGAGTGATTCAAGTTTGATAAAAAAATTAAGAGACATGACACAAGCTGGTGTCATGGATGTTATGAAGGCATTAAAAGAGTGCAATGATGATATTGATAAAGCTGCTCAATGATTAAGGGAGAAAGGTATAGTAAAGGCTGCTAAAAAGGCATCTGCTACTGTTACAGAAGGTGTTGCTAAAGCAATAGTTAATGGTAATTATGCTGCTATTGTTGAAATTAATTCTCAAACAGATTTTGTTGTTAAAGGTGATGATTTTCAAAATTTTGTAAAAGAAGTAATTCAAATTATTAGTAATATTAAACCAAACAACATTGATGAATTAAATAATGCAAAGACATCTAAAGGTATAACTGTAGCTGATTTATGTGTTGAGTTGACAGCAAAAATTGGTGAAAAAATTTGTGTCCGACGCATTGGAACAATTAATAAAAATGATGATCAAATGTTTGCCACATATGAACATTTCAATGGAAAAATTGCAGTTATTACTTTAGTAAATAAAAACAATGCAGTAGATATGTGTAAATCAATAGCAATGCATATTGCTGCTATGAATCCACGCTTCATTTCTGCAAGTCAAGCAGATCCTCAATGAATTGCTAATGAAACTGAAGTTTTGAGAAAACAAACTCTTGCGGAAGGTAAGCCAGCTGATCGTGTAGATATGATTATAAAGGGAAGAGTGCAAAAAGTCCTTGCTGAAAATTGTTTAGAAAACCAGCAATTCATTAAAGATCCAAGTGTTAAAATTAGCGATTTGTTAAAAAAAGATAATATTAATTTAATTCAATTTAAACGCTATGAAGTTGGTGAAGGCGTAGAAAAGAAAGTTCAAAATTTTGCTGAAGAAGTAGCTCAACAAATGGGGAAATAATCTATGTCTGAAATTGGTAAACAAAAAATTTTATTAAAGATAAGTGGTGAATCATTAAGTAAAAATAATGAAACAATTTCAAAAATTCAAATCACTTCTATTATTAATCAAATAAAAATTCTTCGAAAAAAATATTCAATAGGAATAGTTGTGGGTGGAGGTAACATTTTAAGAGGCGCTAATGTTAGCAATAATTTGTTATCAAGGCCATCAGCAGATATTATGGGAATGTTGGCTACAATTATTAATTCAATTGCCTTACGCGATGGTTTGGAAGCTAATGGAATTCATACTTCTATATATTCACTAATTACAATGCCAACTATTGCCAAAACATATAATATTAATTCTGTTAAACATGATTTAAATGAAGGTAATGTTGTAATTTTTGCAGGTGGAACTGGTAACCCATATTTTTCAACAGATTCTGGGGTAGCATTGCGAGCATTGGAATTAGACGCAAAATTTATTTTAGTAGCTAAAAACAATGCTGATGGTATTTATGATTCTGATCCAAAAATTAATAAGAAAGCAAAAAGATATTCATCTATTTCATATGATAAAATTATTCAAAATAATTTAAAAGCTATTGATACAACAGCTGCTACTTTGCTAAAAGATAGTAATATCAAAATCATTGTTTTTAATGCAAATAGAAAGAATGGTTTTATTGATGCATTAGAAAATAAAATTCCAACAACAATTGTTTCTAAATCATTTAAGGACAAATAATTATGGAATGATCAGTATATCAAAAAGAATTTGAAGCTAAAGCAAATAATATAGTTAGTTGACTTAATTCTGAATATAGTTCAATTCGTTCAGGTAGAGTAAGTATTTCAATATTTGACAAAGTTTTTGTATTAGCCTATGGTGAAGAATTAAAACTTAATCAAGTTGCTAATATTCAGGTTGTTAATGCTACTCAGGTATTAATTAAACCTTATGATCGTAATCTTATTCAAGAAATTTTAAAAGGTATAGCTAAAGCTAATTTACATATTAATCCTATTACTAACCCTGATTCTATAAGAATTAATTTCCCTGCACAAACAGAAGAAAATCGAAAAGAGAATGTTAAAAAAGCAAAACAAATTCTAGAACAAGCTAAAATTAAAATCCGTGATATTAGGAAAGATATTCAATTAGCTTATAGAAAGCTTGATAATGTCAGTGAAGATTTAATTCATTATTTTGAGGATGAATTAAATTCAATAACAAAAAAATATAATTCACAACTTGAAAACTCTTTTAGTGCTAAAGAAAAAGAATTAATGACTATCTAAGATGACAAAGCAAATTACAAGTGATGTTACAAAAGGTATAAGTGAAAAAGATTCTAAAAAAATAGACTTTTTAAGAAGGACTAAAACTTCTATATTTATTCTTTTGTATTTTTTATTCTTGTTTCTTTTAGCGTTTTTTAGTGACCCACAATGCCAATTTGCACCTGCATTATCAGTAAACAAATGCTATCCATTTATTTTTTATATTGCATTTTTTCTTAGTACAATTTGGCTTAATTACTTTATTGCCAAAGAAATAAATAATTGTTTTATTTGATACAGGAAGACAAGGAACGATATTTGACTATTTTTCTTATTATTATTTTTTGAAATAATAACAATTTGAATATTACCCGTTGCAGATTATAGACTTATTGATAGCATCAGTCTTGTTCAAGCACAGATAATTTTTGTTAGTTCAATATTCACATCATTATTACTTATTTCAATATGTGCAACTATTTATTTTAAATTTAATGGGATAATGGTTACAAAATCATGTTTATTAGGTTTGTTAATTATTGTTTTGGTTTATCTAACATTTGTTGCTGTAAATTATTTGATCTTAACCAAATCATGATTTGTATTTGTATTGTTAGTATTAATTTCATTTACTAATGATGTGTTTGCTTATCTAGGTGGTATATTTTTTGGAAAACATAAAATGGCCCCAAAATTAAGCCCTAAGAAAACATGAGAAGGCTTTTTAACAGGAACGATTGTTGCATCAGTTATATCTATTGCGTTGATTTTGATAATGTGTTCCACAAACATTCCTCCTACAAATGTAAACTACAGATTTATTGGCTCTTTTGTTGGATGACAATGGTTTTATGTAACACCGACAAATGTATTATCTCCAAAATATTGGTATTGATTATTTTTATTATGCATAACTTGTGTAATTATTGCTGTAATATCAGTTCTTGGCGATCTATTATTTAGTTATTTTAAAAGAATAAATCAAATTAAGGACTTCAGTAACTTTATACCAGGACATGGCGGTATTTTAGATAGAATTGATTCACTTTCACTATCAAGCGCTACTTATTTTTTTGTATCGATAATTGTTTGTCTTTGTTTCAATGGATTTTCACCAGAATCATTTTTACTAACTCAATTTTGAATTATCTAATGAAAAAAATTGCTATTTTTGGTGCCACAGGAAGCATTGGAACTTCTGCTTTAAAAATTATTAAAAATAACAAAGATTTTGAACTTGTAGGTATTGGTTATCTTACTAATAAGCAGAAGGCTAAAAAAATTGCAAGAGAATTTAATATCAATAATGTTTTGCAAGGTAATAATGCAAATAAAATTGATAATTTTTTAAAAGCAGTTAAACCAGATCTAGTATTAAATGCTGTTAGTGGCTCAGCTGGAGTTATATTTAGTTACATAACAATAAAAAATAAAAAAACTTTGATTTTAGCTAATAAAGAAACTTTAGTTTGTTGTGGAAAGCAAATAATGTCTCTTGCTAAACAAAAACATGTAAGGATATATCCTATAGATTCTGAGCATTCGGCAGTATGTGCACTTCTTAAGCATAAGACTAATAAAAAAATAAAAGAGGTCATTATTACTGCATCAGGTGGACCATTTTATAACTATAAATACAAAGAGTTATTAAAGATTAAATATAGTCAAGCTATTCATAATCCTAATTGGGATATGGGTGAGAAAGTTAGCATTGATTCATCCACAATGTTGAATAAAGCATTTGAAATCACTGAAGCTTATTGATTATTTCCTCATAAAAAAATAATAGCTTTATTACAACCTATTTCAAAAGTTCATGCATTAATAATGTATGTAGATAATTCAGTAGATGCATATATATCAAAAAGCGATATGTGTATACCAATCAAAAATGCAATATATCAGTACAAAATAAATGATAAAAAACACATTTTTCATTTTGATAATATTAAGGACATCAAATATGAATTGAAAGAAATTAATAGCAAATATTTAAAAGGTTATTCATATGCAAGATTAATGTTAAATAACATTAATACTTCTTTACCGGCTATTATTAATATTGCTGATGAAAAAGCAATTAAATTATTTAAGTGCAATAAAATTTCTTTTCTAGATATTTACAAATATATTGATGGATTTATCAAAAAGAATAGGAATGTTAAATTTAAATCAATTTCAGATTTCTTAGATTTTTATAACAAGTTTGCTAACTAATTTACTATCTAAATTAATGGATATGTTAATCTTAAAAAGAAGTTAATACATTTATCTTTTTTACCAAATACTTGATTTAAACTATTTAAAGTAATTTCTTTTGAATTTAATAAATCGTCATAAAATACTTTCTTTATTTTATTATTAAATTCTTTATTGTAAATCAATACCATAGTCTCGAAATTAATTCAAAGTGATCGGTAATCAATGTTACTGCTTCCTACATATGAAATTTTATCATCAACAATAATATATTTTGAATGGATAAAACCATTATATTCATAAATCTTACATTTTCCTTCAAGCAAATTTTGATAATATGAACGGTTTACATTTAGTGCTAACCTTGAAAATTCTTTTAATCCAGGAACAATAATTTTGATATCAACACCACTTAATGCTGAATAGTTAAGAGCATCAATTATTTTCATACTAGGGCATAAATAAGGGATAGCAATATAAATTGATTTCTTTGCTTTAAAAATAAGACTGATAATATTTTGTTCAATAGTTTTTTCTTTTAATTCAGGACTGCTTTGTGTTAATTGCATTAAAATTCTATCATTGCCTTTATGAATATTATTTTGTTTATGTATTTTATTAAATGTCTTAGTTCACTCAATCTCTTTCTTTTTATTCATCTTTTTTGCTAATGATGTTCATATCTTAAAAAAGTCAATTAGCAGACTATTACAAATTTCACCATTAACAAGAAAATTTAGATCTCTAAAAGTATTACACTTTTTATTCATCATAATATATTCATCAGAATAATTGCTACCACCAATTATTGCTCTTTGATTATCAACAATTAAAGCTTTAGTGTGCAAACGATAGTTAGTTGTACCCTTAAGGATATAGAAACCCGGAGTATTGAATACACCAACATTAATACCAGCATTAGTCATTGGTTTTATGAAATTCATCCTTATTTTTTTTCTAGGAAGTCAATCATATAAAACAAATATTTCTACTCCATCTTTTCGTTTCTTTAGTAATTCAGTTATTATAATTCTTGTAGTAATTGAGTCTCTAAATATATATGTTTCTAAAACAATTAATTTTTTTGCAGATCTAATAAGATTAACAGTTTCTTTTAAAAAATCAATATTGTCATCAATAATTTTTATTGAATTATTAATGTAAATAGGTGATTTTAAAACGCTATAGTTGTATGTAAATATATTACTTATCTCACAATTACTTTTTAAAAATGATTCAGCAAAATCATATTTAGTATTTTCAACATAAGAATATGATTTATTAATGTACCGTCTTCATTTTTTTATATAGAAATGGTTTATTCCAAACCAGACATAAAGTAATGTTCCTAGTAATGGAAGAACAACGACAACAATTAATCAACAAAGCTTTATTTCTAGTTTTTGATTATTATTAAAAATAAAAATACCGGTAAAAAATTGAACAATTAATGTCATTATTAATATTGACAATACTGTTCAAAATTCATTGCAAAAATAAACAAATATAAAAATTAAACCACCAACAACTATAAGATAAAGAAGTGCAATAAAGCCAATAATAGTGCCACGGAATTTATTCATAAAAAACCAATATACCTAATATTATTTCTTTGTTATAATATAATAGCATAAAATAAATTATGAAGAAATCAATTCAACCAAAATTACATGAAGTTACATTTAAATGTGCATCTTGTGGTTCCGAATATGTTGTAGAATCAACATTAAAACAAGACTTAGTTTCAATTGATGTTTGTTCTAATTGCCATCCATTTTATAAAGGTGGAAGTAGTTCACAAAAAATTAAAGGACGTGCTGAAAAACTTTCTTCTAAATTTAACACAGGTAAAAATAATTTAAACAAAAAATCAACTAAATCTTCTGATAAGAAGGCAATTAAGAAATCTAATAAAGTTATCAATTCATTAGATGAATTAAAATAAATAAGTTTTAAAGGCAATTTATCTGTCTAAGTAATTGTTTTTTACTTATATATAGGGCACTAGATAATGGAATACGATAAGAATTTATATAGTTCACTAGAAGCAATAAAAGAAAAATATGAGTCTCTTCTAAAAAAACTTGAAGATCCTAATTTACCCATTAAAGAAGTAGCAAATATTAATAAAACAATTAAACATATCCAACCAGTTTGTGAGAAGTTTTTAGCTTTTAAAAAGCTCATTGAAAATGGTATTCAAGATGAAAAAGTTTTATCAACTAATTCCTCTGATGATCTAATTGAATTAGCAAAACAAGAACTTGAAGAGATAAAACAACAAATTCCATCATTTGAGAAAGAATTAAAAATTTTACTTATTCCCCACGATAAGAATGATGATAAAAACGTTATTGTTGAAATGCGACCAGGTGTAGGTGGGGATGAATCATGTATATTTGTAGCAAATTTATTTGATACATACAAAAGATATGCTGATAAACAAGGATGAACATTAAAAGTTACAGATGCATCCACTAATGCAGTCGGTTTTGACTATATTTTCTTTACTATCAAAGGTGATAGTGTTTACTCAAAATTTAAATTTGAGTCAGGTGTTCACCGTGTTCAAAGAGTTCCAACAACAGAAGCTAAAGGAAGAGTACATACTTCAACAATTACTGTTGCTGTATTACCAGAAGTGGATCAAGTAGAGTTGGTTATTAATCCATCAGACTTACGAATTGATACATACCGAGCATCAGGAGCAGGAGGCCAGCACGTTAACCGTACTGAATCTGCTGTAAGAATTACTCACATACCAACTAATATTGTTGTCGCTTGTCAAGAAGGAAGAAGCCAAATTGAAAATAGAGAGACTGCAATGAGTATTTTAAGAGCCAAACTTTGACAAAAATATAATGATGAACAAAAACAAAAAATTTCTAATTTAAGAAAGTCACAGGTTGGTACAGGCGACAGAAGTGAAAAAATAAGAACTTATAATTATCCACAAAATCGCATTACTGATCACCGTATTTCATTTACTTTAAATAAACTAGACATTGTTATGCTTGGCAACTTAGACGAATTAATTAATGCATTATTAGCTAATGAACAAGAACAAAAACTTGAAGAATTAAAACTTAATGCTAAATAATAAAATTACCTTTTTTGATGCTCTAACCAAACTGGATAAAAAGTTTGATAATGATAACATTAATAGAACTGTAATGTATTATTATTCAAAGAAAGTCAAGAACCTTACAAGTTTTATTTTGTATCGTAGCAAATTAATTGATTTTAATTATTCTAAATATTTGAAATCTTTGAAAGATTATTACATAAACAAAAAACCATTAAGTTATATAATAAAGAATCAATATTTTAATGGTTTAACTTTTAAAGTTTTTAACAAAGTTCATTTTCCAAGAAATGAAACTGAACTTTTAGCAGAGGCTGTTGAAAAAATTTTAAAGAAAGACAAAAAGTTTAAATCAATTATTGATATTTGTTGTGGTACTGGCAATTTGGGTATAAGTATTAAGAATCATTTTCCACTAATGAATTTGACACTCCTAGATATTGATAAAAATGCAATAAATAACACAAAATATAATTTAAAGCATCTAAAGATTAAAGGTAAAGTGCTAAATAAAAATTTCTTCGACTATATTAAAAACAGCAAAACAAAATATGACATAGTTCTTTTTAACCCACCTTATGTTAATGAGAATGAATTAGATCCAAACCTTATTAAATATGAAGATAAAAAAAGTTTCTGTAATAGTAAAGACCCAATCATTTTTTACAAAACATTATTTGCAAATATTAACAAATTAATTAATAAAAAACACTATTTGATTGCAGCAGAATTTGGTTCAAAACAAAAAGAAGATATAAAATCAATTTTATCTGAAAATGATCTTTTAAAAAATACAAAATTTTATAAAGATCTAAATAATTTAGATCGTTTTTTAATTATTTATCATTAATAATTAAGTTTGCTAAATTAGCAATCATAGCGGCATTATCACCACAATATTTTTTCTCAACAATATAAGTTTTTTTATTAAGATTTTTCACTTCTTGTCTTAACAAACTATTTGCGGCAACTCCGCCACCAATAACTATAAATTTGCAATCATAACAATTTGAATAGAATTTAAGTTTATTAACTAAATCATCTACACACCATTTTAATGCAGATGATCCAACTAATACTTTATCAATTTGTTCATTCTTATCAACAATATTTTTAATACATGTTTTTAATCCAGAAAAGCTAAAATTATCAGTCGGTTTTTTGTGTTGGATCAATTTAAGATAATTTTTTTTATTGTTGTATATTGCATCTAAACTTTTACCACCAGGATATGGTAAATTTAATATTCTTCCAATTTTATCTAAACATTCTCCGACAGCATCATCATTTGTTTCATTTAAAATGTGATAATTATTTAAATCATTAAATAAATAAATAATTGTATGTCCACCAGATGCATCGAGACAGATAAATGGGAAATCAATAATTTTATTGTTATTAATACTAAAACTAAATGCATGAGCGATCATATGATCAATAGGTATAAGAGGTTTATTTATTAAAAAAGCCAATGTTTTAGCAAATACTTTTCCTGTATGTAAACAACCAACTAATCCCGGATGTGATGTATATGCGACATAATCGATATCATTAATTTCTATCTTAGCCTCTGTTAATATTTCATGCAAAAGAGGATTAAATTGTTTACTATGAGCTCTAGAAGCTATTTCAGGTATGATACCCCCATATTTTAAGTGTAAATCATTTCTTACGATAACTTTGTTAGCAACTACGAGATTATTTTTAATACATGCTATTGATGTATCATCACATGATGATTCTATAGCAAGAATGCAATTATATTTCTTGTTTTTTTTCAACATAGGCTCAATGCATATTGGATTTACTTAAATCATTTATTGGTGCTTCAATAAGATTAATAATATCAATACTTGGATTTACATTTATGCTATAAATACTTTTATATAGTTCTATTTGATCTTCCGTAAGTGTGTCATCAGTATCAATAAAATAATCACCGTTGACATAATCATCAATAGATTTAAATGGACTTGTATATCTTACAAAATCAAAATTTGTCATTGGATCATATATATATCCATCATCATCCATGCTAGATATTTCATCACTATCTATATGATCAAGGAATAATGATTTAACTAAATCATAAATTTTATCTAATTTTTTATCTGGATTTTTATCATTTTTGTTATTTATAACTAATGCATCCAAAGCCAAAGGTTTTGCATCTAGATTGTCAATATGGAATTCATCAGGACTATATGGATCATATAAATCTGCACCCATTGCTGCATATAGGATGTCGCCATTATATGCAAATGAACTAAGGTTTCCGTCTTTTGGTGTGCTTAAAGATTCAAGAATAACTTGTGAATCAGAATTAAAGTAAAAATGATTAGGAGTAAATTTACTTGTAAAGTAGTTGAAATCATCTTTTAATTCATTAATAGATGCATTTTCATTATCTAGATTTATTTGTCATTTTTCTGGATTATCTGGATATGTTTTTTGTGTTTTAATTAAATGACAGAGATCATAAAATGTTCTTCCATCATCGACGCAACCAATACGATTAGTCTTTCTTGGTTGAAATACATCAGGTACATTTGGATTTGTTCTATCACCGATAAAATTAAGATATTCTTCTCAATTAGATGCATTATCTAATTCATCGATTGCATCCCCTTTGTAGGCAAACATAAAACTTTGAAAAAAATAAGGAATACAATAATCTAATAGATTTTCATCTGGTTTAAATAAGTTGTTATAGATATTAGTTGTACTTCTAATTATATGTTGAACAGGCTCAATGAATAGGCTTAAAGCATCAGTACCATTTTTAATTAAATTGCCATCACTATCATGTAATTCAAATCTTTCTCATTCTATTCTTTGAAGTCATTGTTTTTCCAACAATGTAATTATTTCATATGTTGAAGGTATTGCCAAATCATAATATCTATTAAATTTCGATTCAACTTCTTCATTAGTTTGAAAATATAAAAAGTTTACTTTTCCATCATACTTATCAATTAAATCAGGGTTCATGTAACTTTCAAAGTTAGCAAGAACAATTGTATTATTACCGGCACATGAGGTTAATGAAATTATTGAGTAAATTGGAGAGCAAGAAGCAAATAAACAACTTATAAAACTTTTTTTCATATTATTTCTTTCTTTTTATATGTTTGAAGCCTTTGGCTTTTACAATTGTAGCAAAAAACATAACAAGGACAGTTACTATTGTTAATATTGCTCCAAATGTTATAACCCATGCTTTAATTCCTTTTCTTGTCATATAGATAGCAATACCTAATGTTTGTCATGATCCATTAACCATATTAGTGATGATAAAATCATCTCATGACATTGCAATAACTATTACAGCAGATGTAAATATTGAAGGTAATAAGTGAGGAACAGTAACTTTTAAGAAAGTTTTCATTTTACTATATCCTAAATCATAACTTGCAAGTACTAAGTTATTATTTAATTTCATCATTCTTGGATAAACTGTAATAATTACATAAGGTGTGCAGAATGATATGTGGGATAAAACAACAGTAAAGAATCCGAAATGAAAACCCAAAGGTATTCATGCAGCACTAAATAACAACACCAGACTAATACCAGTAATTACTTCTGGCGACATTATTGAAAATCTTGAAACATTTAAGATAAAATTCTTTGTTGATTGTCGAGATTTTCATAGCCCACTACAAGCTAGTACACCAAATAATAATGAGAATGGTGTAACAATCGCACCTAAAAGTAATGAATTTAGTAAAGAATTAATAAATTGGTCATTTTGAAATAGATTAATATAGTTAACGAATGTTGGGACATCAAAGTTTAATTTAATGTTACCACGAGTAGTTTCACCATTAAAACTTAATATGATAATTAGAACTAGAGGTACATAGATAGCTAATAATACTAACAAAATGTATCATCTTTTTAAACCGCCAACAAATTTCTTTAAGAAGTGTTTCATTATCTTACACCTCTTCTTCTCAATATTAATTTGAATATTTTCTTAATTAATAAATACATAAGTAACCCAACAACAATAAGCATAAAAACAATTAACGCCAATGTGCTTGCACGAGCTAATGATATGTCACTAGTTTGAGCTAGTAGTCCTTCTTCCATAATGACATCACCAATTAATGAACCCGAACTACTTGAATTCAAGAATTGTGGAACAGAGACAATTGTTAAGCATGGAAGAAATACTAGTGTTATTCCACTAATTAATGCTGCTTTTGTGTATGGAACAACAACATGAATAAATGTAGACAATTCAGTTCTACCTAAATCTTTTGATGCATAAATTAAATTTTTAGGCATATCTTTTAAGACGTTGTATATAGGTAGGATCATAAAAGGAATATAAAGATATACTAAACCGATAACAGTATACATATCACCACTTGTAGAGTTTTGGTACCCATTAATAAAGTCAAATAATGTTTTTACACCAATAACTTTTACTAAAAAACTTGTTCAAGTAGGAGCTGTTATAAATAATACAGCTAATGTTTTAGTAATCTTCCCTTTAAATTCAAATGCTAAAAAATAACTAAAAGGATAGGCAATTAAAACTGTGATAATTGTGGTTATAATTGCGATAACAAATGATTTTAAGATTTTCTCTCATATGAAGGAATCAACAAAGTTTCAATTTTGTGCTATACCACCTACTGAAGTTGGTGTAAAAGATTTGACGAAAATTAGAACTATAGGAATAATAATAAATACAAAAACGATTAATAAGTAAGGTAATATTAGAAAGAAATTCCTATGAGATGATCTAAATGCAATTCTTTTCTGATGCATTGTTATTTTTCCTCCCCAACATAATGGATACAATATCCTTTTTTAGGTTCTCAATTGACACCAACAGTTTTTCCAATTTCTAAACTTATATCACTTTGAGCTTTAATAGACATTTTATTTCATGATAAGAGAATGTCAAATTTTACTCCTTTATAAATACATTGAATAACTTTAGCATCAAAGTAACCTGTTTTTTCTGGAATTATTCTTATATCTTCTGGGCGAACCAAATAATTTAATAAAGTTCCTTCAGCTAATTTTGAATTAAATCCTGATTGGGTGACATCAAATGTAATATTATTAAATTTAATTTTTTTGTTACCTAAATATTCACAAACAAAGATGTTTGAATCACCGATGAATTTAGCTACCCACATATTTGCTGGAGCTTCATATATTTTCTTTGGTGAGTCTATTTGTTGGATCTTGCCATCAGACATTACAATAATTTTATTTGATAAGAATAGGGCTTCTTGTTGATCATGAGTAACAAGGATGAAAGTTAATTTTAATTTTTGATGTAGTGATTTTAATTCAATTTGCATTTGTTGACGCACTTTAGCATCTAGTGCAGATAAAGGTTCATCAAGTAATAAAATTTCTGGCTCAATAACAATAGCTCTTGCTAAAGCAACTCTTTGCTGCATACCACCAGATAAATCAGATGGATATTTGTTTTCAGCACCTTCAAGACCAACAACTTTAATTACATTTCTAACTTTTTCATCTATTTCATTTTTTGTTAGTTTTCTTGTTGTATATTTTTTTTCAAATTGATCAGATACTAATTGTGGATAGTTTAAATAATATGAACGTTTTGCATCATATTTTGAAATAGTTTTTTCATTACGTGCAATAATTTTATTGATCTTCATTCGATAATAAAATAACATGTAAACATTTATTATTTCAATTTGAAATTCATTCATATTCTTTAGATTTAATTTAGGTATTTTAGGTATGCGTTTTCACTTACAATTAAATCATATAGTTGCTTTATTACCATTTACTCAAGTTTTGGAATTATCGCCATATTTTCGATACATTTTTTCTTGAGATGTTTCAATGAACTTTTTTAAATCTCCTTCATTTTTTATATTTTTGACAAGTTTATAAAATTCATGGTTTAAAAGATCATATTTTAATTGAAAATTAATTCCTGCTAATTTTAATGTGTTAGCTTCAGCTTTTTTAATATTTTTATTGGCTTTTATGCATGCTTTATCATGTTTTTTCTCGCCTTCAGCTAATTTTTCTTTACTAATATCATTTAATGGTTTATTAAGAACTTTAAGTCCATATGAAATATTTTGGTAAACATTCATATTTGGGAACAACGCATAATCTTGGAAAACCATAGCAGTAGGGCGTTGGTTAATTGGCAAACTTTTAATATCAATATCATTGAATAAAATTCTTCCAGAAGTTGGGGCTTCAAATCCAGCGAGTAATTTTAATGTTGTTGTCTTACCACACCCACTAGGACCCAATAATGTAACAAATTCACCTTTATTAATTGAGAAAGTAACATTATTTACTGGTGTATTGCCATCAGGGAATGTTTTATATACATTTTCAAACTTAATAAAATTTTTTGGATTAATCATTGTCAACCTCCTTACTATATATTTTTAAAACTTTGATAATTGCATTTTCATTATCATGATTAATTAAATATCTTGCAGAATTTTTAACTTCTTCAGGTGAATCATTAAATGTAAATGATCATTCAGTTAATTTTAACATTGAAATATCATTTTTTTGATCTCCAACGGTTAACATTTCAGTATTTTTAATTTTCAAGATTTTAGCTAATTTTTTTAGAGCATTTCCTTTTGACACATAAAGTGCATTAATTTCAATGTGTGTTGGCGAACTTACAGATATATTCAATTTTAGATGTGAATTTTTGATTATTGAAATAATCTTATCACATTGTTTAGTATCTGCACAAGAAATTAAGAATCTTACAATCTTAGATTTTTTTGGAAGACTATTTGTTGGAATGATTTTAAAGCTTTTGCTAACCTCTTGAATATTTGAAAATTTTTCTACGGCTTTTATTTCTTGATAATTTGGGGTATATGCAAATATATTTGGTAAAAGTCTAACTCTTGTAGTTATTGCATCTTTAGTGCTTTTTTTATCATGCGCTGTTATATAGCAAGTGAATTTTTCAATTCCATTATTGTTAGCTAGACTTGTAATTATTTTAAAAAGTTCATTTGCCACTTTATTTGATATTGCTGAGCATTTAATAGTTTTTTGTTTTTTTAAATCATAAATAATAGCACCATTATTGCTAATTACATATCTGATATTAGAATTATTAAGATTGCTTCGGTTGATGATTCTATAAATATCATGAACAGATCTGCCAGATGCGAATGTCAACATTATTTTTTCATCTCCGATCACTTTTTTAATATTGTTATATAAATTTTCATCTATTAATTTTTTATCATTTAAAACTGTACCATCTAAGTCACTTACTATTAATTTGATCTTTGGATTCTTGCATAATAATCTTTTATTAATAAATTTTGCAACTTGACTATTTAATTTTGGATAGTTTTCAGAAGAACAACTTGCTATTAATTTATTTCTTCCAATAGCACCAAAACATTTTGAAACTTCTGCGGCAGATAAATCATTTCCACTATCACCAATTGAAGCAACTTGATTTAAAGGAATATTTAATTTATTCGCAATTATTTTAATGGCTTCCCCTTTAGAACAACCTACTGGGCTTAGTTCAGAAATTAAACCATTTGTTTTATGTAAAGAAACTTCATTTGATAATTCTTTATTAACTATTTTTTCAAATTTCCTTTGCTTTTTTTGGTTAAAACTAAATACATTAATTTTTTTTGCAGGAATTTTTGTTCGGGAAAAGTCAAGCTTTTTTAAATTTATATGTTTTACTATTTTTGCAATGATTGCAAAAATTAAAGATTTTGAATAAACACCTTTAGATTCAAATTCTTTTGGATAGATTCAAATATTTAATTTTAATTTTTTGATTAAGTCAACAATTTTCTTTGTAGTTTCAGGTCTAATTAATTTTTGATAAACAATTTTATTTTTATGATCATAAATCATACTACCACAAAGAGTAATAATATATGGTATTTGTGTCCCTATATGTTTTTCAATTTTATTTGCAATTTTTCTTGCAGAAGTTATTGCTCGGCCTGTTGAAATTACTATTTTACCACCAGCATTAGCAAAATTCTTTAATGCTTGATAATTTTTCTTTGTTATGCTATTATATGTTCTAAGCAAAGTACCATCTAAGTCTAGTGTAATTAGTTTGTATTTCATCTCCGTATTAATTTAGCCAAAGCAATACATAAAAATATTTTATATTTTTTTATAAAATAATAAAGAATATTCACATATGAAATTAACTAAGAGGCAAACACAACTTTTAAAGATAGTAATTGATGAATATACTTATTCTGCGCAACCTGTTCCAAGCAAATTAATTGCCAAAAAATATATGAAAGAATACTCACCACAAACAATTAGAAATGAGTTAAATCTTTTAGAGAGTTATGGTTTGCTAGAAAAAACTCATGTTTCATCTGGCAGAATACCATCAATTGAGGGTTACAAATATTATGAAATGAATATTTTAAAACCATATTTATCTAATGATATTAAAGCTCAATTAAAGGTTATTTTAGAAAGAAGAGATTTGTCAATTGATACAATTATCGATGAATCAGCTGCATTAATTGAGTCAATTTTAAAATTACCAACTGTAGTTCAAACAGCAAATTCAAACACGCAATTAAAACGATTTGATCTAATCCCAATATCTAATGAACAAGTTCTAATTATTTTAGTTACATCAGATGGCGATATCATTAAAAACTCAATTCAAATTAAAAATAGTAAACAATTAGAGGATGTAACTATTTGTATAAGAATTTTCAATGACCGCTTAGTTGATACACCTTTGTCCAACATTTCAAATAAATTGTCTGTTGTTAAAGAAATAATTAGAAAATCTGTACATCAATATGAATTTTGTATGCAGCAAATTGTTGCAAAGATTTTCGAATTCAACTCAATTCCTAAAAAACAAAGTGTTTATGGAATTAATAATTTAATTGCTCAGCCAGAATTTAAAAATCCCGAAAAATTAAAATATGTGCTATCATTACTTGATAATTCTTCAATATGAAAGCAGATTGCATATACTAATGAAATTACCGGTAAATCAAAAATTACATTTGTTAGTGATGTAGATAATAAAGATATTGCTGTTGCCTCAACATTTATAAAAACATTAGATTCAACAAAACAAATTTCCATAGTTGGACCGACAAGAATGGATTATGCTAAAGTTAAGGGTTTATTAAATTTTATTAAAGAAGAATTAACCAATCATAAATAAAAGATAACATGAATATTGATTTAAAAAAAATAAAGAAAGAATTAAAAATAATTTTTAGATTAATAAAGAGAGATCTTAAAAAAGATCATAAAAATTTTTATAAGGAAATATTGGCTAATAAAAAAACCTTATGATTACCATTTTTGAATTTTTATATATATTGACTTCATAAAAAATTAAGCATTAAGATAACAAAAGCAATTGATTTATTGGAATCTAATTTAATTATTAATGAATATTTAGAGCTAGTTTTTAACATTAAGGACATCAAAGATTTGTTTTTAAAACCTAAAAACTTTAACTTTTTGAGAAATAGATTATTTGATGTTTTAAAAAATAATTCATCAAAACTTACTAATAAAATATTTGATTTACTCAAAGCAAAACTTCCTAATATGGATAAGAATTTAAATAGAGATTTTGCTAACTTATATTTATGCTTTATTATTTTAAATAATATGGTTTCTAAAATGACCAATAAGGTACAAAAGAATATTAAAAAAGTTAATGAGTATAACGATAATGTAGATATTTATTTATATAGTTTAGAAAAATTTAAAGAAGCTAGAAATATATTCGGAAAGATTGATCGAGATAATCTATCTGATATGACAATTGTAATGACTATGTTGTCTAAAAAACTTTTATCTAGATAATGGAAATAAAAGATGGTATTGTTTATTTAATTGATGTTCAATTAATTGATATTAGTCAAATTGATTCTTTTATTGGCAATTATCAAATAATTAAACAACAAGATAAGAACAATAATTTTTCAAATGATAAAGATAGAAAGTTACACTTAATATCTTTGTTCTTCATTATTAATTATTTACACACAAACAATATTCCCGTTGAATCTTTAATATATGATAATAACCATTATTTAATTAATGATAGATCTCACTATTTTTCGATTTCGCATAAAGATAATTATGTTGCTTTTATCTGTAATAATAATCCAGTAGGTATTGACATTGAAACTATTAGTAAAACTGTAGATTTTGATGTAGCTAAAAAATATTTTAGCAATCACTTAAAAGATTTAAATATTGAAAAATTTTTAACATGCTGAACTAAAGCAGAATCATTATTAAAGTGTTCAGGTATTGATTTTTGTAGCGCATGCAAAATTATTAATGACAATGTAGAATCATCAAGCATTGATAACACATATTTTTTTAAGAGTATAAAACATAAGAATATGTTCATAACAATATGTTATAAGCATAAAGTAGATAATGAATGTAGGGTTCTTGAATTAGATTATTTACCTAAATAATATAGATAGTTATAATTTGTTCTTATCCATGAAGATTTTGTTCTCTGGTACCTATCTTCAATATTTTTACATTTTTGAGATAAAAAATTTACTTTTGCTTCTAATCTATTTATTTCTTCAATATTCTGTTTCTGTTCTTTTTGTTTTTTTATTAATTTTGCTTGATTTGCTTTCAATGAAGATTTATTAAAAAACAATTTCATAGTATGTATGATATTCTCATATATTAAGAATTTACAACGGTATTTTCTAGTTTTAGGAATTATGTTGCATTGATTCAATACTACAAGTATTAATGACATTCCTAATCATAGTCCACACATTACATATGTAGACATAAACTTATATCGTCCTTCCCTTAAACCTTCTAAGCTTAGCCGTGCTATGCTATATCATATAACATATGATAAACCAATTGTTCCTGCTTTAATTTTTGGAATGTATTCCATGATGATATAAATAAAAATTAAACCAACAAAGTTAATAATACCTTCATATAAAAATAAAGGATGTACATATGAATTATTGATATACATATAAGGTAATACTTTAGATAAGAAGTTTAAATATCACATATTACCTTCAGTTGGGTTAATTATTGCTCCATATAATTCTTGGTTAAAGTAATTACCTCAACGTCCAATAACTTGACCAATTAAAATACAAGGTATAATAGCATCAGCATATAATCACATTGATACTTGTCTTACAGCAGGTTGTTCTGGAGTTAATAAGATATCTCTAACATGATATTTTGGTTTTTTTAGAATAAAAGGGAACCATCAAGTAGCAAGTAGAATATCGAAAATTACTCCACCTTGAACTGCCAAACCACCATCTCGAAAATTAAAAAATTCATATCATTTAGCATCACCAATACAGCAAGATCAAAATCTAGCACCAAATATAGCAAATGGAATGCCCATAAGGCAAAAATAATAAAATGGATCAACTTTAATTTTGTACCAAAATTTTAATTTTATTATTGCTAAAACTATTGCTGCAATAAATCCCAGTGCAACAAGAACACCATACCACTTTACTTCGAGACCACCAATATGGAAAGCAATGCTGGCATCTTCATTTCATATTTTAGATGGATCTGGTGGTGTTAGTCAAAAAAGTGAATAAAGCATTATTTATCCTTTTTTAAAGATTTGTTGTAGTTTTTTATGTAATCGTTTGCAGAGTTATAACCTTCTGATTTCAATTTATGGTCATAAATTGCGACTTCAATCATGTTGCCGATATCACGACCATATGTAACTGGAATGTTATATATTGGAAGTTCTACACCAAGAATGTTGATATATTTTTGATCCCTACCAAGTCTTTCAAAGTATTGTCTTTGCAAAGTTTCAACTTTAACGAGTTGAACTACCATGTGGATTCTTGTTGTTTTTTTAATTTTTGAAATACCAAACATTTTAGCCACATTAACAATACCAATACCTCTAACTTCTAAGAATTTATTAGATATATCACTAGCATGACATACAATTCTACCATCAATATTAGAGATTTCAACTGCATCATCCCCAACAAGCATAGCATTGTTGTTTTTTAGTATTTGTAATGCAACCTCAGATTTACCTACACCTGATTCACCTTTAATGAGAACACCAATACCATTTCAAAAAATAACAGTACCATGAAACAATTTAAATGTTGCTAATTGTTCATTGATTCAACCTGAAAGAATAATGTTTAACTCATTTGAAGCTAAATCAGTTGTAACAACAGTTGATTTATATTTTGAAGCAATTTTTTGAATAATGTTAGTATGCTTAAAGTTTGAACAAATGACAATTAAAGGTGGTTTTAGTTTAAAAACATTTTTTAAGGCAACAATTCTTTCTTTTTCAGTAATTGAAGAAAGATATTTGCTTTCTGCACCACCTCAAACTACGCAAGATTTGATAATATCAAATTTACAAGACGATCTATTTGCAAGTTCAAGACCTGTCCTATTTATGGCTGGATTAGATATAGAATTCTTTTTTATTGCACCACTAAATAAAATATGGTGTGAAAAGCGTTTTAATATATTTTGAATACTAATTGATTTAACTTCAACTTTTTTCGACATAACCAATTACATTATATATTATTAGATATCTATATATTAGGTACTAATAAAATGAATTTTATTTAGTTTCTTATAGATTTTCAAATGCTGATTAGCGCGGAAATATGTATTCCCTTTATTGGATAAGAAGAAGTTAATAATTTCATTTATTTTGTTAGATGATATTCTTTTTGGCGAATTGTTTATTAATAGTTGGTAGACTAACTCAATTTGTGTTTTTCTATCTTGCTTTTTGAAAAAAATTAAATCATAATGTTGTTTTATCCATTTTTTGTACGAATTATATGCATTTAAAGAAAATTTTTCTTTTGATTTATTAATTTTTGTAATGTCTTGGTAAATTTTGTAAAATTTTTTATTGTCAAGCTGTGAGACTTCCTTACGAATTTTATTGCGTAAAAATTTTACATCTTTATTAGTAACATCTATAGCATATTCAATATGGTGCTTGTTACAATAATTTTCTAATTCAATTTTTCTAATTTCAATAAAAGGGCGAAAAATTCTTAAGTCATGATAAAAGTTTTCTTTTTTAATGCCATAAAATAGTAGTTTAGATTTTTTTTGCTTTTGCATGTAATAACTTTCAACAAAATCATCAGCATTATGCCCCGTTAATATTTGCTTGATATTTGTTTTATTTGCAACAGATAAAAAAAATTGATATCTTTTAATTCGCGCCCAATTTTCAAAGTTTTTGACTTGTTTTGTATTGTAAATACTTTTATTTATGTTCAACAAATAGAATTTTATTTTGTATTTGTCACAATACTTTTTAACTATAGCTTGGTCAATATCTGATGTATCACGATAGTGATAATTTACATGGCATACTCCATATATTTCTTTGTGATATTTAGATAATAAGGCCATTGAATCTGGACCGCCAGAAACAGCAGCCAAATATTTATTTTTGTGCATTGGGAACTTTTGGTAAACCTGGCATACGGAAAATTCCTTCACATATAGGAATAATTAATTTTGCTCCATGTGAGATTAAGATGTCTTTAATGACAATTTTATCTGTTTTTTTATAGATTACATTTTCTTTATTTGAAGAAAAAGAGATTGGTGTTTTTGCCATACAGATGTAATAATTAAATTTGTTAAATTTACTTATTTTTGCTTTTGCTAATGGTTCATATTGAACTTTTGTATTGAAACCATAAATGTTTGTAACTATATCTTGGATTTTTTTGGTGATTGAATCATTTAATCGATATGCAAAGTGGATTTTATTTTTATGTTGAGTTGCTTTAACAACTAATTTAACTAATTTCTCAGAAGTAAATTTTTTATTTGATATTGGATTACAAAATGCAAAATCTAATTTTTGTTTTTTTAATCATTTTGTTAAATAGTCAATTTGATCTATTTTATCATCTTTAAATTTATTGATAGCAATAACAGGATTATACCCAGTATTTCTTATTAATTTGACATGTTGTTCTAAGTTTTTGATACCAATATCAAATTGTTTATGTCAATCCTTACATTTTGTTGAATGATAAAGGATTGATTTTAAAGTTACACATAGAACAATTGCATTAGGAACGCCATATTCTCTACCGATAATGTCAACAAATTTCTCAAACCCTAAATCACTACCGAATCCGGCTTCAGTGACAACATATTTTGCATATCTAAATGCTTCATTGATAGCAATAATACTATTACAACCATGTGCAATATTTGCAAATGGTCCACCATGAATAATACATAGGTTATTTCTCAATGTAGATAAACAATTTGGCTTCATCAAATTATTAGCAAGAATTCTAATAGAGTTATCTAAATGGAAATCTTTGACATAAATAGGTTTTTTGTTTTTAGTATATGCAACAATGATATTGTTTATTCTTTTAATAAAATCATCTAAATTTTTAGATAGACATAAAATAACCATTATGTCAGAAGCAGCAGTAATGTCAAATCCAGTTTTATATTTAATTTTATCTGTAATGTTAATTTCAATTTCTCTTAGACTACGATCGGATAAATCAATTACTCTTCGTCAAGTTATTGTTTTTGGATCAATGTTTAATTCATTTCCTTGAAATATGTTATTTTCAATAACTGTTGCAATCAAATTATTAATAGTTTCAATTGCAAAAAAATCACCAGTTAATCCATAATTAATTAAATTTTCAGGAATAACTTTACTTGCTCCACAACCTGTAGCCCCACCTTTTAAACCAAGTGTAGGACCAATTGATGGTTGTCGCAAGCATAAAATACTTCTATGACCATAATCATTTAATGCATCATTCAAAGAAATAGCGACTGTTGTTTTACCTTCACCTTGAGGTGTAGGACTAATAGCAGTAACAAGAATTATTTTTTTATCTTCTGGTTTAGTGAAAGTTTTAGAATTTAATTTAAGTTTTGCACAATCATCACCATATATTTCATATTTATCAGGAGTGATATTAAATTTCTTTAGTACTTTAGTAATACTCATAACTAATTAATGAACTCCTTAATGTTTTCTAAGATATTTTTCTTACCAATGATTGTCATTGTTTTATTAATTTCTGGTCCATGCTCCTTATAAATGCAAACAACACGTATTGGTAAGAATAATTCTTTACCTTTTATATTTTTGCTGTTTTTGATATTTTCAATGATTTTCATTGAATTTTCCAAATCTAATTCTTCAATATTATTTAATTGCTCTTTTAAACTTGTTAATACACTAACTGAACTTTGCTTTTTCATGAATTCTTTAATTTCTTTAGGAAGTTGTTTTTTATTTACATTAAAAAACATATCATTAATGAGTTCATTTATCTGTTGAGCATATTGTAATTGTGGTTGGAACATTTCCAATAACAAGTTATGATGTTTTATGTCACATAATTTTGATAGGTCAATAGTTAAATATTTCTTTATAAAACTTAAATATTCATTTGGTTGCATTGCTTTAATGTATTGATTTGACATTCATAATAATTTTTTAATATCAAAAAATGCAGGAGCTTTAGAAATACGATCAAAATCAAATTCTGCTATTAATTCACTTATTGACAGCACTTCTTTATTTGATTTTGAACTTCATCCAAGTAAAGCTAGGAAATTATTTAATGCTTTGCTTGGGATCCCCATATTACGATAATCCTCAATGAATTGTTTTAGTTCTTTATTACGTTTTGATAACTTTTTACCTGTTTCATCAGTAATAACAGATAAATGACCATATTTAACATCAAGTTTATCAAAACCTAAAGCATTTTTAATAGCAATTTGATATGGTGTATTTGATAAATGCTCTTCACCTCTTAATATGTGAGTAATTCTCATATCATAATCATCAACAACAACAGCAAAGTTGTACATAGGATAGCCGTTTGATTTTAAGATAACCGGATCAGTTAAAGCACTAGTTGGCACAGACATATGTCCTCTTATCAAATCATTTCATTCAATTTTTTGGTTATCTGGCATTTTTAATCTAATTGCAACATTATGATTTGTTTTTAATTTTTCTTCTATTTCTTTTTTAGATAGATTTAAGCAACGACGATTGTATTTTGGTGTTTGGTGATTTTTTAAGGCTAATTGACGATCTTCTTCAAGTTGTTCTGGTGTGCAGAAGCAATAATATGCCTTACCTTCTTCAACTAGTTTCAACGCAAGTTCAGAATAGCGGTTTAGTTTTTGTGACTGTATATATGGACCATACTTTTTTGGGTTTAATGGTGATTCATCTGGTAATATGCCCATTCATTTTAAATTTTCAAGTTGAGACTGGATTCCACCCTTTACATTTCTTTCAGTGTCAGTATCTTCTATTCTGACAATAAAATCACCATGCATATGTTTTGCATATAAATAATTAAATAATGCAGTTCTTGCACCACCAATATGGAAATACCCAGTAGGTGAAGGAGCATATCTTGTTCTGATTTTTATAGCTTTTTTTGAATCTTTATCTTTGGATCTCATATTGTATTGCTTTTCCAGTTGTTTCCTTTGTTTAGCCATTTTCATTGCGACATACCTTCTTTTCAAATAATTACCCAGATATGTAGCAAATCCAAAAAAACCGATCATTGATGGAAGATAAATAGTTGCAAATCTTCAAATCAATATTGAATTGTTAATATAAAATTCTTGAGCTTGTGAAGGCAATTCAATGCCACCTAGAACTTGACAAAAAATTTCTAAAAATTGTTGGGAGGTATATTCACCACCAGGAATTAAGATAAATTTGTTAGCAGTTATTGTTACATTTGCTGAATGGAATACACCTCATATGTCCATTGTAACATCTCTTGGTAAAATAAATTTCAAAGCAAAAACAGTAACAAAGTAAATGAATATCTCATGAATAGTATAAACAAAAATGGAATAGGTTGTTACTTTTCAATCAAAGAATTGCTTTTTAAATTCTTTTTGCATTGTTGCTTGGTTCATGTATTTATAAATAATGTAGTGCTTTGATAAATAAGGCAAATGAAAAACCTTTTTAAGTTTATTTCACAACATTGATATTAATATATGAAGGCGTTTACTTACTCCAAAAATAATCATCATTATAAATGAAAATAAATCTACACATAGTCCAACTGTTACAAATCAGAAAATTCACACTTTTTCTACACCAACATCATTTAAAAATAATCTATAACTTAAGCAAACTATAAAGTAAGATGGTAGAGTTACTAATATTTGGATAGTGTGTCATGTTAGCATTGTGCATAAAGTAATAGCACTACATTTATAAAACTCAATATTTTTGCTTTTTAGTCAAAAAGTGTTGTATGAGTCAACTAGAAAATTGGCAGGACTAATTGCTGTTAAAAAACTTACAGTTAGTGTGTATAGTAACGATTCCCAAAATTTTACTTTTACACCTAATCTTCTAACTCTTGTAATATAGATAGTAACTTGGGCATAGAGTCTATATGGGACATACAGTAAAAGTAATGATAATCATAGAATGGCTAGATGATTGGTTGCAATTGAATCATGAATATTTTTAAAGAATTCAGTGAAGTTAATTTTTAGAACATAAACAATTGTTAAAGCAACAATAATAATAGAAGCAATAGTACAAAGGCTAAAAAATATAAATCTCCTTTTATTAAGAAATGCTTTATTATTATTTACTGTGCTCTCAAAATTAGTAATTACTGGTTCTGTTGTATTAACTCTTAATTTTGATGGTTTTTGATTATTCATGTGTACTATCTAAATTATACCTAAAGGTATAAATAATAGATAAATGTATATTATTTAACTATTTTTATAAATCTATTTGCCCCAGAGCAATAATATGCCATATAAACAAGCAATCTCATTAAAGGATTTACACTTTTGAATTTTGGTTTCTGTTTAAATTTAAACACAATTTTATGTTTTTTGCAATACTTTCTAAGTCGCTTAAAATAAATTAAAATAGTCGCCAATGGATCTACTAAATTATTTTTTTCTAAAACTTTAGCATTTTCTGATAATAAAAAAATACTTTTTTCATTCTCGATAAAATTTGATGAATTATTAGGTCGAGATTCAAAGTATTTTTCTAAGCATCTATTAATGTATCTAATTGAGTTAGCGTAGTTGAATAGTTCTGACATTAAAACATTGTCTTGATAAGAGATATGTTCTTTTAAGTCATGTATTTTGTAAAAAGTATTTTTTTTGAAATATAAACCATGAGTCATTCATATAAAAGGAGGGATTTTCTTATGCTTATTTAAAGAAACAGTTCTTTTAAACATGTAATAATATGATTGTGCAAGCATATGAATATGTTTACCATTTCAGTTATAAAAATTACCAAAAATTAAATCTTCATTATGAGAATATTTATTCACATAAAATAATGCCTTTGGCATTATTACATCATCAGAGTCATTAATTGTTACATAGTCATTATGAACTAACTTATTTTTTCTAATATAGTTAATAACTCCACCCCAATTTGAATTAGGTTTTTTATATAGTTTTATATGTGGATACTTATCAGCATATTTTTTAACAATTTGATAAGTATTATCAGTAGAACCGTCATCAACAATTATATGCTCAATTTTATTTAAGTCATATTTTGAATTAATTATTGCTTTAATATTATTCTCAATATATTTAGCAGTATTATAAGCCGGAGTTATAATCGTAAATGAATAATCATTTGACTTTTTGGTCATATTGTTTTATATTTTATCAAAAATATAGTTATAATGAAATAAGTTATAAAGAAAGTAGTTAACACTCACCTGATTTCTGAAATAGATTTGGGTTATTAGCTTTAGATGAGAATCTAATATTGTGTAGCTATTTCTTAGCACACAATATTTTTTTATAACAAATATATTTCAAAGAAGGATAATAACAGAAACAATAGATGCAAAATAAATTAATAAATCAACAAATCTGTGAGAATTCAATGTTGGTAATTGATGAAAATGGCCAAAAACTAGGAATATTGTCACGGAATGAAGCTTTAAGGGAAGCAGAAAAAAGAGGTTATGATTTAGTTTTAATTGTTCCAAGTAATCAAAGCAAAAATAATAATGCAATCGCCAAGATTACAGATTATGGAAAAATGCTTTATGAGCAAAAAGTTAAAGAGCGAATGAGTAAGAAAAATCAAACCATTACTAAAGTAAAAGAGATTAAAGTAAGACCTCAAATTGCTGAAAATGATTTAAGATGAATGGCTAAAAATGCTACTAATTGGTTAAATGACGGCAATCAAGTAAAATTCAAGATTAAAGCTTATGGAAGAATTGGTTTTAAAATAGAGTTAATTGAAGAAACATATAATAAATTTTTAAATCTAATTGGTGAAATTGGTAAAGTGCAGATACCATTAAAAAAAGTAACTCCAGTATTATATGAAGCTATTATTGTTAAGAACAAATAAGGAGAATAAATATGGCAAAGAAAATTAAACATAAAACAAAACGTGCTTTTTCTAAAAGAGTTAAAGTAACAGGAACAGGTAAAGTAGTTAGAAAACATGGTTACCGTTCTCACTTGGCACATAATAAAACAACTAAACAAAAAAGACATTTAAAAAAAGATACTGTTTTTAATAAATCAGCATTAAAAACATTAAAACAAGCACTATAGGAGGTAAGTGATAATGAGAGCTACAAATGGTTCAGTTACAAGAAAACGTAGAAATGCGATGAAAAAAAGAGTGGAAGGTTCATGAGGAACTAGACACACTTCTTTTAAGATTGCTCACCAAACATTTATTCAATCTAATGAATATGCTTACCGAGATCGTAAGAATAAGAAACGTGATTTTAGAAAATTATGGATTGCAAGAATTAATGCAGCTTGTCGACCATTAGGTATTACATATTCAAAATTAATGAACGGTTTAAAAAAACAGAATATTACTATTAACCGTAAGATGTTATCTGAGCTTGCAATTAATCAACCTAAAGAATTTGAAAAACTTGTTAAACAAGTTCAAGGAAAGAAGTAGCATATGGATAAACACAATTTACTAATTTTGATTTATTAAAGTTACTATACTTTCAAAATCTTTTTTATTTTGTATTTCATTACTATATATTTGCAAATATTCTTTAATTTTTTTTAAAAACTCATCAGGTATTGTATTAAAAACATTTTGTTCTATGATGAAATTTTTATCATTTAAATCCATTAATTTAGAAATTTTTATTACTCCATTTGTTTCTCAATAAATTTTACACCTATCGAATTGCATATGATATCAATGTTTCAAAGGGATAATGTTATTTTCGTCTTTTATTTGATTTAATACTTCATTTGCTCTATTGAAATTTTTATCATTTATTGCAATTTTGCAGGCTTCATTTTTGCATTTAGAAACAGATTTAATATGTGCAAGTTCAATTTCATCTTTCTCTTTATTAAAATTGTGATTTCAAAATTTGGTTAAAAAATTTCTTAAATTACCATATCTATTTAAAATGATTTTTCTAATTTTATTTCTATTATTTTGAGCAATTGTTGAGACTCTTTCACAAATTCTTGTTGTTCACTTAAAGTTTGATAAATCATTTTTTAAACTCTTTCATTCAGCCTTGGTGTGTGATTCACTATTAAATTCTTTCAAATAGCGTTTATAAGTGCTTGTTTCATCAGATAAAAGTCATTGTTCAAAATTTATATAAATATATTTAACACTTTTTTGTTTAAAATCATTTCATATGTCAATGTAAGTTTCTTTTGTCACAAATTTAGCAATTTTTGTGTATCTTATACTGTCTAAGAACATCCCAATAGAAAATTTTTTATTTTGATATTGTGTTAATGTAGTTCAATATTCAGCACATTTAGGATTATTTTCACCTGCAGGATTTGAACCAGTTAAAACATATGAAATATTTGGAATTGTTTGACTTATTCATTCTTCCCAAAATAAATTGTTAATCTTATTTATTTGATCATTAGATTTTATTTGCACATACTCTTTTCTTTTACCATTAACAGGATTTGGTGAATGATTAAGTCCTAATAGTTTTAATAATTTATCTCTAAATATAAATCTAGGTTGATTAGAATTTTTAAAGTGAGCAGCAGTTGTATATTGAGTAATAAAAAATTTCTTTCATATAACACGATAATCATATATATGATTTGTATCATCAATTAACAATATTAATTCACATTCTGATCCATTTCGATAAAAAACAGGAATCAATATAAATTTAAATTCTTTTATAGCATCAAAATCATTCATTTATATTGCACCTTTTTCCACCATTTTGTCAATGTTAGGTTTTTTATTAACTCATTTTGACAGCTTTACTTTCTTTTGTTTTTTAAAGTAATTGCAATAATTTTTATTTTTTTCAAACTCATTAACAATGTCAACTAGTAAATTGCTTGGAATTTCACTTCTTTCCATAGCATTTTTTCGATAAGAAATTTTTACAGAAATATTTTTATTTCTATTTTTTTCTTGCAGCTGCAATTCAATTCGTTTTCTTTTTAATTCATCTTTTCTATTATCTTTACATGCACCAGAGAGAATAATTGTGTAATTATTTTCATCAATTTTTTTAATTGCAGGCTCAGATCAAGATTTAGCATGCTTTAATTTCAATTTTATGTCACTTAAAAAACAAGTAGGCTTCTTTGAAAAGTTCTTATCATATGCAGAATAATGTGCAACATTCATATGACCTTTTTTAAAACTTAGGTTATATCTAATAAATTTTCACATCAAACTTTTTGCAGGGTTCTCAATATATCAATGTTTAGGCTTGTATCTATAGAAAATATTGAAAATATTTTGGATACATCTTTCACCTAAAATTGCAACATTTTTAGGAACTGAATTTGAACCATTAGGATATGAGTTTCCACTATAACCATTTCATTTTATATTATCTGGTCATGTTAAAATTTTTTTCTTATTATAGTCTCAATAATGATGAGGATTTCCGAGTAATGTTGCAAAAAAAGTTGGTTTTTTGAAAAAAATTGGAAAAGTATATATGTATATAAATATACATATATAAAATTGTAAAA
>JBGVBX010000007.1:0-9757 GCA_045225975.1 Malacoplasma sp.
CTAGGGGCACTTTTTTTATTTCTATATGTATAAAAAAAGTGCAACCCCTAATTATACAGAGTGTTGCACTTAATGTGTCAATTTAGAGATATGAAATTTTACAATTTCATATCTTTTTTTAAATCCACTATATCTAAAATAATAGGTTTACTTGCAAAATATAATAACTTAGGTCAAATATATTCTTAGTTTTTATTGGTATAATAAACTTATAAGAATTATGAAGTCTACTATAGTAAAAATTATTGATACAATCGGCATTCATGCACGTCCTGCAAGTAAAATCACTAACGAAGCCTCAAAATATAAAAGTGAAATTAAATTTATTGTTGGTGGTAAGGTTGCTAACGCTAAATCATTAATAAACTTAATGGCATTAGGTGTTAAAGTAAATAACAAAGTTGAAATTCAAACAATTGGGTCTGATGAGGATCAAGCACTTGCAGCTGTTGTGCAAGTGATGAAAGAAACAAAATTAATATAAAATGTCAAATTCACAAATTGCTTTTTTAGTTTGTGGCATTATTTTTTTATTATTCTCTATCTTATTAATATGGTACCTTATTTATCGAATTAAACATCCATATACGATTGAGAAAATAGAGAATACTAGCTGATTTATAAGATGAATAAGAGTTAATATCAATGTTATATTGTCCATTGCAACAGTAATGACATTGGTAAGTTCTATTGCTTTTTTTACAATGCTAAGTTCAGTTAATTAATAAAGGAGAAGATATATGAGTAAATTAAATGTATTGTGTCCAACAAATGGCACACTAATAACAAGTAATAAGATTAGTGATGAAACTTTTAGTAAAAATATGATGGGTCAAGGATTTGGTATTATTCCAAATGATGAAGTTATGTGTGCACCAATTTCTGGTGAAATAACATTAATCTCTGGTCATGCATATGCGATTAAGAGTTCTGAAGGCATTGAAGTACTAGTTCATATGGGAATTAATACTGTACAAATTTCAGATGATGAAAAAACCAAAATTTTTAATTATCATCATAAAGTTGGTGATAAAGTTAATGCTAAAGATCCAATTGCTAATGTTAATTGAACTGCAATTAAATCATTAGGTTATGATATTACTACTCCTGTTATTGTTTTAAAAGAGTCAATTCAAAACAAACAAGTAACTATTGAAGCTATTGGACCATGTAGTATTGGTGATATAGCTATTTCAATTGAATAAATTTAAAAATTAATATTCCAAAATCTCTCAAATAAAACAATTATTTTGAGTTAACATTCATTATCCATTGCATTTGAGTTTTGCATTTAGGACATTTTGTTCTCTTATAATATCAAATCGCTCATGGAATAATACCAATTAAACTAAGAAAACAAACAATCATAAGTATATATGACATAGAAATTGATTCCTTATGATTACAATATGGACATTTATATGCTACTTTCATAATCTTATTCCTTTAATCTATTAATTTTATTAGATTATATATCTATTATTTAAATTTGGTACATTTTTCTCCAACGTCCAAAAATATAAAATATTAAATATTTTAAAAATGTTGATTAATTGCTAAAATATTAATGCATGTTGCAAAAAAAGGAGAAAATAACAAAACATTAACAATATATGGCAAATGATAATATTCAAATGCAAGGAGTAGTTACTGAAACAATAAACAGCAACACTCACAAGGTGAGATTAGAAAATAATATCGAAATTACCGCCCACATATCTGGTAAAATGCGTCTTCATAAAATTCAGATTTTACAAGGTGATACAGTAACAGTTGAGTTGAGCCCTTATGACTTAACATGTGGAAGAATAACATATCGCAGTAAATAACCTTTATTGTTAAATGAAAAATATGAAAGTAAGATCATCTGTTAAACCAATCTGTAAAGATTGTAAAGTTATTAAAAGAAATGGCGTGGTTATGGTTATTTGTAAAAACCCTAAGCACAAACAACGTCAAGGATAGATTATGGCTCGTATACTTGGTGTAGATATTCCAAATGGAAAGAAAATTAAAGTTTCACTAACCTATATTTATGGTATTGGTGATTCACGTGCACTTGAAATATGTGCTAAAGCAAAAGTTGATCCTGAAAAAAGAACAAGTGATTTAGATCAAAATGAATTAGCAGCAATTCGTGAAGTTGGTATTAAATATACCCTTGAAGGTGATTTACGCCGTGATGTTGCTATGGATATTAAAAGACTTCAAGAAATCAATTGTTATAAAGGCATTCGTCACCGTAAGGGTTTACCTGTAAGGGGACAAAGAACTAAAACTAATGCTCGTACACGTAAAGGTCCACGTAAAACAATTGCTAATAAAAAGGTTGAAGCTAAATAATAGGAGAGAAAGTTTATGGCAGAACAAAAAACAAAATCAGAAACTAAAGCCTCAAAACCTAAAGCTAGAAAAAAACGTAAACTTACTGACATTAATGGTGCGGCACACATTCATTCAACAGTAAATAACACAATAATTTCAATTACTGACTTAAAAGGTAATGTAATAACTTGATCATCAGCTGGAGCAATTGGATACAAAGGTTCAAGGAAATCAACTCCATATGCTGCAGGATTAGCAGCAACTGAAGCAGCTAAAGCAGCAATGTTATTAGGACTAAAGACAGTTAAAGTTTATGTAAATGGTACTGGTCAAGGTAGAGAAACTGCAATTCGTTCATTGGCAGCAGCCGGATTAAAGATTACTGAACTTAATGATGTAACACCATTACCACATAATGGTTGTCGTCCACCTAAAAAACCTCGTTAATATCATAAGGAGAAAATATATGAAAAAATTCTTAAAGTACAACATAATTCCAAAAATTGATGAAAAAAATCCACAACAAGCTAAATTTGTTATTTCACCATTAGAAAAAGGAATGGGAAATACTCTTGGTAATGCTTTACGTAGAACATTATTATTTGATATTCCTGGAGCATCTATTTTTGCTATTAAAATCAATAATGCAACTCATGAATTTCAAGCATTAAATGGAATTAAAGAGGATGTAACACAAATAATTTTAAATCTAAAAGGTTTAGTTATTAAGATTGATGAAGAAGCATTTAGTGATGATGATTTGGATTCAACACACATTGAGCAATGACCAGTTATGTCAATCAATGCATCTGGAAAAAAAGTTATTAGTGCTGCTGATATTGAAGTTCCTCCTGGATTTGAAATCATTAACAAAGATTTATATATTTGTGAATTGACTGCAGCAAACTCTAAATTAGATTTAAAGATTTATGCTACAAGAGGTTATGGATTTACAACATTTAATGTAAACCATGAGAAAGTTAATACTTTATCTATTATTGCAACTGATTCAAACTTTTCACCAATTATTTCTGTAAATTATTTTGTTAATGAAACAAAAATTTCAAAATATGAAGTTGGTGATGAATTAATAATCGAAGTAAGCACCAATGGTGCAATTTCTCCTTCTGAATCAGTAGCATATGCTGCTAAGGTATTGTCAGAACATTTACAACCAATAATTAACATTAATGAAAAGATTAATGAAATTAAATTGATGGCTGAAGAAAAACAAATTAAAGAAGCAAGATCTTCTTCAACATCAATTGAAGATATGAACTTGTCAGTTCGTTCATTTAACTGTTTAAAACGTGCTGGAATTCAAACAGTACAACAATTAATTGATAAACCTCGTTCAGAAGTTGAAAAAATTAAGAATTTAGGAAGAAAATCACTTCGTGAAATTCAAAAGAAACTTCTTGAATATGGTTTAACTTTCAAAGAAGAAAGTAAAGATCTAGATGATGAAAATACATCTGAAAATGAACAAGAAATTTAATTAAGAAGGATTAAAGAATTATGTCATTTGTTAATAAAAAAGGTAAGACTTCTAGTTGAAGAAAAATGGTCATTAGACAACAAGTTAGTGATGTTATAGCTTACAGTCAAATAAAAACAACTTTGACAAAAGCTAAAGAGACACAGAAACATGTTGATAACATTATTACTCTTGCTAAAAATAAAAGTTTAGCAAATGATCGTAAAATGCGTAGTATTTTTTTAAAAACAAAAAAAATGGATGTTGATCAACTTGTAAAACAAGCACATACTATTGCTAAGAAATATGAAAACCGTAAAGGTGGATATACAAGAGTTGTTCGTCTTGATGAACGTGATGGCGATAATACAGTAGTTGCTGTATTACAACTTGTTTAATATTAAATATGAATCAAACCAAACAATTAACTAAAAGTTTTGATAAATCATTATCAAAACGAAAAGAGAAATATATCATTCTTTTAGTTAGTTTAGCTTCTGCATTTGTATTTTTCACAATGGAGAATTGGGTTTGGTTTTATGGTTATATTGTAGGTAAAACATTACAAATTAATGGTTATGTTTTTGAACCATGAATGTTTGAACAAAAAATTCCAATTGTTCCAGCATTTTATTACATTTATTTTATAGCAATACCATTTTGAGTATTTGGTTTCATGGGCATTTATTATTTTAAAGGTGCTAAATCATGTTATAAAACACTAGGCATATCAGCGCTTGCATTCAGTTTAACAGCAATTATATATACTGTTGCACCAACATCTGCTGGTAATTTGGCTGCATGTGGTTGAAAGCAAATTGATGGAAAGCAAGGATTTACATATGACAAAATTCGAATATTGTGAGATTCTGGAGTTTATTTAAGTGCCTGTCCATCTCAACATTGTTCATGTTCTATATTAATTGCTCTTGCTTATTTAGGAGGCAAAGACAATAAATCAATTGAAAAGAAAAATGAATGATGAAGATTATTAATTACTTCTTTGGTTTGAATTTTTGCATTATTAGTTTGTTTGTCAACATTTTTATTAAAACAACATTTTTTTATTGATTGGCTTGTATCTTTTGGACTTTGTTTATTATGTTGAATTTTATGTGAAAAGTATCCAAAGATAAATATTTTCAATAAAATTTATGCATGGCTATTTTCAAATTTATTCGCATATTGTGGAATGAATGAAAAAGGAGTTCAAGGCATAATAGCTCCTATAGCAAAAAATAAAGTATTTGAGAATATTGATAAATATTCAAAAAAACAAAGAATATGAATTAATATTGGTTACAATGTTTTTATATATTTACTATTAGGCATTATGATGTTAACTTGAATATTGACAATAATATTTAGTAAAGGTGTTAAACCTGAGCCATGACCTCCAACACAAACTATATATGCACTCCTATAATTAAATTAATTTTATATAATTAATAAAATTATGAGTAGAAAAGACCAAATAACAGGTAGAAAACAAATGAGTGGTAATTCACGATCATTTGCAATGAACCATTCACGAAGAGTTTGAAGACTTAATTTGCAACCAGCAAGAATAAAAACAGGTAGGAATTCTTCAAAACGTGTTTTAGTGTCAACTAAAACTATGAAAACTTTAAAGAAACAAAATAAATTGGCTTAATTGCAATATTTTATTTAAATTGCTTTTTAATAAATCTAGATAAATAATCTTTTATTATGTATTATGGAGCAGATGATGGGAATCGAACCCACATAGTTGCCTTGGGAAGGCAACATTCTACCACTAAATTACATCTGCATAATATATGTTTATTTTACAAATGCATTAAAATTTAGTACAAATATTACATACAATATTTAGTTAAATTAAAAATTAAATTTATATTGTTTTATTTTTCCATTCGAATTAATAGATTCAATTAAATATCACCCATCATTACCTGGTTCAATTATTCCGCCTTTGTAACTTTTATTATTTTTAAATCATTTATTTAATGCTTTTAATTTTTGCTGAGTTTGTAAATTATCTTGAACACCGGTTTTACCTTTTTTTGTATCTAATATTCAAATATGATTATCAATAGTTTTTATAATCCAATCCGGATAAAATAAAGCATTTATGAATCTATTTTTTTGAATTTCATCATGTTCTTTATATATTATTGAAAAAAACTCTTTACCATGATCATTTTGCTTATGTCATCACTTAACCTTGTCATTATTTTCCAAAAAATCAATAAATTTTAATTCATTTTGATTTGATTTATCAATTTTTGGTATATAAAATATATCATACACATTTTTCTTGACATACATTTCTTTATATTCATCAGTATAACCCAATTCTTTTGGTGGAACTTCAACTTCTATTTGTGATGATTTTTCTTTTTCATTTACTATAGAATCATGAATAGGTTTAAAATTAGTTAATGATTGTTTAATAACATTTTGTATTGCACTATGTTCATTATTAAGCTCATTAATGATTTGTGGATAAAAATTAGTTAAACCTAAAATATTCTTAAAATATGTATTTATTGCTTTTTTAAGTGGAGATTTTGAACGAGTTGCATTATAAATTGCCTGTTCATCACTTTGTTTTTTTAGAGTATAGTAGCACAAGTAATCATAATATCTTTCTATGTCAGTTGCTGATAATTCATAATTAGTTTCTTTAATTGTTCTCAGTCATTTTTGTGTTTCGATATCAGGAGACTCAATTATAGCATCAACAATTATCTTATTATTAATTCTTGAATTTAATTCGCCATTTTTCTTAATAAAATTTTTTAGGTTTTGTTTTTTGCTATTATTTCTGGAAGTTTTAAAGTATTTATTTGCTGTATCTATAAAAATATTTTGTCATTTATCTTCAGTTTCAATTAAAGTGTTATAATTTGTTCTACTAATATACTCAGATTTTAGTTTGAAGGGTTTAATTTCTGATTTTCTCGTTGATATTAAAAATTTTGGTTTATTTGGATCTGTTCATTTTGTTAATATCGAATTTTTTGTATAGTTTGTGTAGACATATGCATTATCCAATAGTGGTTGTCCATAATGCTTGGCTTCAGGCATTCTTCTTATTCTGCCTACGACCTGAGTTTTAAATATAGGATTTCCTATTTCTCTAAACATAACAAGAATGGATGCTCTTGGGCAATCTCAACCAGTTGCTGCGGCTTGTTTAAAAATTAAATAATCAATCATTGATTCATTGTTTGTAATTGATTCTAAATTTTCCTGTTCACCAGATAATCAAATAGCTCTATAATTAGATGATTCAATGTTTTTATTTACTAATTTATGTTCTTTAGCAATTTCATTATCTAAAAAATTAATTATTTTGTTCTTTAATTTATCGCCTTTATCACTATATTTTTCACTATCATTAGGCAATTGAATCATTATTAACGGATTTACTTTAATATTTAATTTAAAATATTCTTCAATAATTTCATTCCTTTTATTAATTGCAAGTTTTAACATTTTTTCATCTTGATCAAGTTCTTTAAACTCATTAATTAGTTTTATATCTTCTTGAGTTTGGAAACGTATTGATTGTTTAATTATTCCAGAATTTATAACATCTTCATCATCAATTTTAACATCAGCTCCTTTTTTATATCCATTTATTGGTGTCGCTGATATATTTATTATTACTTTAGGATCAATTTGTTCTTTTAAATCATTAGCAAGATTAGAATGTGAATTAAGATGTGATTCATCAATAATTAGAATTATTTTTCTTTTTAATTTTGTTTTTTTTATTAGATCCGCTCACATTGATTCATCACAATTTTCATTAGAACGTGTTAATGTTAAATTTTCTTTGTTTTTTGTTATTAAACTATCTCAATTTATAAACAATATAGATTGATCAGAAATTTCTTTATCAATATGTGTTATATCTTCAATATCTATTAAATTTAATGGATTATTATCACCAAGATAATTTTTAAATTTTAACATTGATTGTTTGCATATGCTTCCTTCACCTTTACCACCAATTGAAAGTCAAATATAACAAAATTCTTCATTTATTGATAAATCAAATTTTAAAGTACGACAAAATTCAGCCATTATTATCGTTTTTCCACTTCCAGTAGGTGCAATAAAGTTAAATTCATATTTTGTTTCATCTTTTGTTCAAAGCTCTTTAAATCTAACTTTTAATTTTTTTATTATGTCTTTTTGATAATCTCTTAATTCAATCATTATTCATTCCTCATTTCATTAAATCTTGCATACATTTTTATTATTGGTTCAGGAATATCATTTATCTCAACAATATGTCTTTTAACATTGAATTTATATTTTTCAATAGGTTCATACGAAAATTTATACAACTGACAATTAGCTGAAATTTTGTTTAATGCTTCTTCTCATTTGTATAAATCTTCATTAAAATAAATAAGAGTATTTTTAGTGTTATTGTTGTTTTTTAATAAATGATAATAATTATTGATTTCAATTGTTTCGGGCGTATCTTCTTTGATACCAATTAATTCACCTAGATGTTTTGATAAAAGTTGTCTATCTATATCATTAATTTTTTTCTCATGAGGTATTAAAAAAGTTTTGTAAAAATATATTGGAATTTTTTGTTTTTTAATTCGAGGATATGTAAATTTATCCATAATATGATTTTCGTTATTGGTACATAAAATAAAATTTCGTTTACCATTATCTTCCTTATTTAATTGATCAACAGCTACTCCAGTTGTACCCGAACCGGCAAAAAAATCTAATATTGTTGAAGATTCTTTTGATACTGACATTAATAATTTTTTTATAAGAGCTATTGGCTTTTGACCGGTGCCAAAACCAACACTTTCCTTTTTTGCGCATGTTACTCAATCCATTGAATATGTTCCATTTTCTTTAGCTTTTATTATTGAACCTGTTAGTATAGGTTTATTTTTATTATTTGGTTTAAGTTCATATGTAGGTTTATAAAATATTGATTTTCATTGTTTTGCATAATGCAAAATATATTCATGACATTTTGGTCAGGTAGTAGTTGTTGCTTTAAAACCATAAGGTTTTCCTGATTCTCAAATTAGACATTTAATAAAATTATTTTCACCAAATATTTCATCGCAAAGTATTTTTAAATTTGCTTGTTCATGATCATCTATAGATATGAAAATTGATCCGCTATTTGATAATAAATTTTTTGCTAATCTTAATCTTTTTTCCATAAAATTAAGATATTTTGAATGTCTATAACTATCATCATTATTAACGAATTTATCATTGTAAAGAAAGTCTTTATTTCCAGTATTATATGGTGGATCAATATAAATTACATCTATTTTCCCTTTATGAGTGTAATTTAAACATTGAAGGATATGATAGTTATCCCCTTCTATCAAATAATTTGGTTTTATAAAATTATTACTAAAAATATCTTTATTATTAATATGCCCTAATGTAGGGAAATTATTCTCACATTCAACAACTACTCTCTCTCTCTCTCTCTCTCTCTCTGTGTCCCAAGATAATCCATATTTCTTGGTTTTAATTCTTTGTTCAAGAACTTTTATATGATTTATTAATTCATCCTTGCTTAGTGAATTTAGATTTTTTGTTTCTTTCATAAATTCTTAAAAATTAATATTAATATACTATTAATATAATACTCTTAATCTTAATATTTTTTTATTTTAGAATTTATATACTATATGAAAATCTTAACCCAAATTAAAAATAGACAAGATTTTAGAGAATGATTAAGTATTAATCATAATAAAGCAAAAGAATGTTGAATCCTAATTAAACGCGGTAAACCAATAGACTCTAAAATCTTTTATTATATTGATGCTGTTGAAGAAGCTTTATGTTTTGGATGAATTGATAGTATTCATAAAGCGAGTAATGTTGCAAAAAAAGTTGGTTTTTTGAAAAAAATTGGAAAAGTATATATGTATATAAATATACATATATAAAATTGTAAAA
>JBGVBX010000008.1:0-2350 GCA_045225975.1 Malacoplasma sp.
TTTTACAATTTTATATATGTATATTTATATACATATATACTTTTCCAATTTTTTTCAAAAAACCAACTTTTTTTGCAACATTACTCATAACTTTGTTAATATCATTATTCCGTTTATCAATACTTCTTAAAGTTTTATATGTTGTTATCAAATCTAGTAATTCTTGATTTTTATTCATTAATTCATTAGGTTTTTCATTAGCATTACGTGTTATTACTAAAAGACCTAATGTGTTAGATAAGTTTAATCTGACATCACTATTTTTCAAACTATGTTTAAAATAATAAATATTCTCTTTTAACATGATTATTTTGAAATATGAAGATTTTTATATGCCTCTTCTTGAATTGCTCTTGCTAAAGAAAAATCTAGTCGTCTTCTTCTTATTCCTATATTGTTGTTGCCTTTAAAAGGGGTCAACAATATATCAGCGGATGCATGTCTAAGTTTGTTTAATATTCTATTTGCTTCTTTAACAAAATCATCTCTATTTTCTAATGGCACATCAATATTTATTAAAGTGAAATGTCTTGAGCTTTCCTTAATCTTGGCATTTCAATCGTATTTAATATTTTGTTTCTTATTGAATTCAATACATACATTATTTTTTGTTGAATCAATAGCTCTTAGACCTAACCAACCAGATTTATCATTGAAATGAATTTTTATATTTTTTTTAGGTCATAACTTCATTGAAAGTATTTTGTCAAATGTTGAAATAAATTTATCGTTTTTATATACTTCAACTTTAGAAAAATCTTTCTTAATATTATCAAAACACGCGACACAAACGGGATTTTCTGTATCATTAAAAGGGTTTTGCTCCAGCACTGTTATCGAATGAAGTAAATATTTTTTTCATAATTTGAATTTATAAAAGACTCAGGTATTAAGGCAACAACTTTCCTTTTTGTTTCTAGTAATTTATCTAAAGCAATCAAATAAACATCATCATAACTTGATGATGAAAAATATTTATCTAAATTAATACCTTTTCTTCGTGCTGATTGTTTTGCAATTCATGGAGGATTAGTAACATATATAGCATTTTTAATTTTTGGGATATTTAAAAGAGAATCATTAAATTCTCAATTTAATGATTTGTCTATATCAAACCCAATTAACTTTTTAATGGGTGCTATATTGCTTACATGTTTCAGCAAGTCACCTTTGCCTGCAAATGGGTCACAAACAATCGGTGATTTAGAATTTTTAATAAATTCAATAATATGTTTTTTCAATCAAACACATTTCTTTGTATAAAACTGACCTAATTTTATTTTTTTCATTTTTTACAGCCAACCTATTTATTAAACATTAATATACCAAAAATACAACAAAAAAATATATTTAATTACTTGTCATATTTATATTCACCATATGAATAGTATATAAATAATACTATCATAAGTAATAATACTTTTGAACTGGATAGAAAGGACAAAAAGTAGACGATGAATTCTGTGGAATTAGACAAGTGATCATCAGATGAAGATGATAAATCTATTAAACAAGTGCTAAATAGTATCATTGATAGAATTGCATTTTTTAGTAATTTTTATAAGAAACTTGAGAAAATATATGAATTACCAAGGATATATGACTGGTTTCTATACGCTAATCTATTAAATTTATATAAATTTGCTGAAGCATTTGAATTACATAATGTTATAAATGAATTTAATCCGTTTTATATTTGAGCGAGACATTATAATGCAATGAGACATTTAGATGTTGAACGAGAAATATCAAGAAATGATTTCGAATTTGCGTTTTGTAATAAAAATTTAGATGAATTAAAATTTCAAAAGTGTAAAGAATATAAAAATATAAATAACGTTTTAATAGTTCTAAAATTAAAAGCAAATTTTTATAATGATATAGCGAATCGAAATAGATTTGACGAAGAACATTTGTTAATTTCTAAAAAAATGAAAGCTTGAAATGAAATTAAAGATTTTTTGCAATTTATTTTAAATGAATTACCAGAAAAAAATATTCTTACTAATGAACAAAGTGATTTTTATAAAAATCGTTTCCAATTGTGAAAATTTTATTCAGAAAAAACAAATAAAAAATAGCTAAAATTTTGCAAAAATTTTAAACTTATTAATTTTATTGCTTTAGCATTAGTTGGCAATAAAAATTTTCAATTTTTTGCTGTAGAATTATGGGCGTATATGAGACCAATAATAAGTTACAAAGAATTATTATCAATGGCAAAAGGAAGAAAGAGCATGAATTATTTTGTGTTTATTCGTAGAAATTACCATTGTTTTACTGGTAATGTTAAAAGTGATGTAGCTAATGCTAATCAAATTATTAACAATACGGTTAATAATAATTCAGC
>JBGVBX010000009.1:0-4561 GCA_045225975.1 Malacoplasma sp.
CTAGGGGCACTTTTTTTATTTCTATATGTATAAAAAAAGTGCAACCCCTAATTATACAGAGTGTTGCACTTAATGTGTCAATTTAGATTTGGAATCAATATTCCAAATATTTTTTTAGGTTTAAAGTTTGATCATCAGATTTATCAAAACCTGAATCTAATATCTAATATGTATTGACTAATTGAATGTTAATATATAAACATATAAAATTAATGAACATTTAATGAACATTTTGGTTATGATAAAGTATAATATAAGTGTATGGAGGATGCAATGACAACCATGAGAAATAAATTATCCAAAAAGACTAAAATCTTTCTTTCAGTTGCTACTGCAGCAATTACCAACGTTGCAGTGACAACTTTGTTAAGTTCATGTTCAATAGCAAAAGATAGTGTTATTGATACTGATGGACTTGATAAAAAGTACGATATTAATGCTGCAACATATGCTCGAATGGAAGAAGATTTTAAGGAATTGTATAAATCCCAATTGGATCAAAGAAAAGCATCAGGTGAGATAAATGATGACGCATATGATTTAAATTTATGAACATTTCAAAACAATTTAAATTCCATTCATACTTCTCTTTACAGTGGTGAAAATAAAACCTTAAGTTACACAATTAAAACTGAAGCATTACAGACATATGCAAGAAAAAATTACGATCTTTATCTTACACGTTCATTCTCTAATATATCTATTTCTGATTTTCGTGAAGCCCTTCACTCATACTTGTCATTTTTTGAAACATATTGTTCACAAATAAAATGTGATGAAGAACTATCAGAACATTTATACAACGAAACCAAAACATATGGTGATAAATTTATAAATGAATTAGCATGAATACAAAGTGAAAAAGATTTGATTATTGAAATGCGTAATTTTCAGGAAGGTTTGGCTCTTATATCAATGTCTGATATAAATTCAAAAATTTCTGAATATGAAGCTTCACGTCAGCTATCTACTTTTTTTGATACTACTTCAATAATTCCTTTAAAAACTGTTGGTGCTAATTATACTTGGAATGAACTAAACAATAACCCATTCTTTAACACAAAATCTGCTGATATATCTGATTATATCAATCATATGTTCTGTTTGACAAGAAAAGATGCTGATGGAAATGAATTTCCTATATCCTTTACCAAGGATATTATCCCTGGCTACATTTTGACACCAAGGTTGAAAGAAATGAAATCAACTCCAGAAAAGAATATTTATTTAGTTGATATTGATTGGGAAATATCAAGGGCTGATGTCCATAAATTTTATGATGATGTCAATTTACTACATAGTGACTTCGAATATGAAAGAAACCTTTCAACTGAATATGAATTGCCTATTTCTAAATCTTTTGAGTATGAACAATTGAATGACATATACTTAAAAAACATAAAATTGAGTTGGGATAATGCTGATAATTGTGCAAAAGAAGAATTTTTTACTCCAGATAACTCAACAAGTGTTGAAAATGATTCAGATAGTTTAGGAAGAGCAGGATTAAAGATAAATGATATTAGGCTTGATTCACTTAAGGATGATAGCAATATTTCTTTAAATAAATCTTTAAAAGAAGATGCATCATTAGAACAAAAATTTGTAAACAATTGCACATTGTATGCAAAAACAGAAGTTTCTTATGATGATTCTAACTCTCTTAAAAGTGATTTTTATGTTGGTTTTTTACACTCTTATTCATCTACTGATAATACAGTGCACAAACAGGAACACACATTTAATTTTCAACAAATTACCAATTCTGATATGTTAGTGTCAAAGAAGTTTTATGAAAATGCTGTTGAATACTATAACAAAGTCTTAGAATCAGAAATTCATTCTTTTTCTCAATCAATGACTACTGGTCAAATGATTGGTGATTCACAAGCAACTTTAGAATATTGTTTACTTGGTATAACAGCACTTACATCGGTACTAATTTCTGCATCTCTTGCTGCATACATTACAAGTCTTGGACTTAACTTTATTGAACTAATGTCTGCAATAATTCTTGGATTGCAATATGCAGCGTTAGTTGTTTGTGCTGGTATGGTTCTTGGAATGATTTGAAAAATAAACGACTTAAATGATAAATATGAAAAATTTGCTGAACAACTTAATTTTAAAGCCGAAACTATGTATAATTATCCTAAAATCATTCCTGATACACCATCTTCACAAGAAAGTTCAAGTGAATCTACTAATTCATTTGTTAAAAGAGTTGAAAGTGACCATTACATTTTTGAAACTAGAAAAGAATTTTCAAAGACACATGGTAATATTACACCAAATGATGCTTTACTATATTACAAAGACATAAATTCAAATTCAGAAAATTCTACTGATGTTGACTATCAACAATATAATGGAATAAAGAAAGAATTAGGCGTTTCTGAAAGTAAGATATATGATGCATGAAGCAGCAATCTTGAAAAAACGGAAGAAGGTTTCTTTACACAAAAATCAACAATAATAGATGATATCCAATCAGTTTTATTTTATTGTCAAATTACAGTGGATGCTTTAGCTATTTTTATAGCATTAGTTGTTATTTCTTATAAGGCAAAAAGTGGAATTGCTGTTACACGAGCTGCAATATCAACTGTTATCAAATCAATAGTAAGATTTGTTATTAACATTGCTATTATGCAAGTTGTACCTTTGATTTTGCAAGAAATTTTGGGCGCTATTGTTGGTGGTTTCTAAATAATATGTCTATTAGACATACACATATTATTTCTTGATTTTCTTTTTTATTAATAAGCACGAATATCCCAATCTATTCAACATCATGTAGTAGTAAAAAAAAATATGATTGTAGAGTAGATAAATCTTTTGATGGGTCTGATTGGTATGGTCTTTATGGTAAATTTGATGATAGTGATTATGAAATTACTGAAGAAAGAATTACATACAAACACTTGAACGGCATAAATTATGTGAATAATTTGGTAGTCCCAAATTATGTTTGATGTGAAGAAAAAAAGTTACCTGTTTATTTAGATGAAAATCTTTTTTTTGGTTATTTAAAAATATCTGGTTCAGTTTATCTTAATGAATTTATGACGGATATACCTGATCATATTTTTGAAAATTGTGTCAATATAGAAAAGATTTTTTTAATGAATAAAATCATAAATGTTGGTGAAAGATCTTTTTATAATTGTTTATCTCTTAAATCAATAGAATTTTCTGAATGTAGTGAATATTATCATTATCTATATGCGGATGAAATTTTTAAATTTATTGAATCAATTTCTGATGAGGCGTTCTATAGAGTTGAACTAAATATTAATATTGTTTTTGATAAATTAGAAAACCTTGGTAATTCTGCTTTTAGCGACTGCACACATATAAAATCTGTTACTTTTTCTAACAATTGTCTGTCTCAACAAAAATGTTTAAAAAATAGTAGTTTTTCTAATTGTTGAAATCTTCAATTTGTTTCATTAAATAAAAACATAATTTCAATTGGTGATGAATGTTTTCTTGGATGCTATAACTTAAAGAAAGTTAATTGGGAAATTGATTCTAATCATGAAAATGTTTTAATTGGTAAAAAAGCTTTCTCACACTGCTATGCATTAGCGCAAATTTGTTCAAATTTGAGTAATTTTTCTCCATCTTACATAGGCGATTATGCATTTGATTCGGATAAGGCATTTAATTTTAATTATTTTGATTCTGAGAATAATACCTTTTTTCTAAATACATCTTTTATTGGTGAATATGCATTTTCATCTTGTGAAACAATTAAATTGGTAAAATTTTATCCATCAGAAAATTTTATTATTTGCTCAAATGCTTTTTACTATTGCTATAGATTAGATTGCATCGATTTTAGTAATTTTGGATTATCCGTTCCCAAATGATATGGTGTTGTACATATATTTGGTAATGTTTGTAAAAATGGAGTATTTTATATTTCGAATTTAGATTATTCAGATTCATGGTTAGATTTTTTTAATTCACAAACAAATGAAGGCACCGCTGAATGTTGGGATTTTAAATGTAAAGAAAGTTAAATAAACCACCTACTAAGATATAAAATGTATGTTAATTCACATGCAAACATTTAATAGTGTATTAAAATAAAAAAAATTGCTCTAATGACAAATAATAATGTATAATAATTGATATGGGGTATTTTTAATCATGAAAAGAACAAAAGCAAAATTATTTTCCCTTTTAGGAATTACATCAGTTATAGCAACCACAATAATTACTACATCTTGTGGTCCTTCAAAATCAAGTTTTACTTTATCTGGTGGTTCCTTATCACTAAAGGCAAAAAGTGGGGTTGCTGGTCAAGATACAGCTGCATGAAAATTATTTTCAAGTAATGGTAAAGAAATTACATCAGAAATTGTATGGAATTTAATTCCTGCTACAAATGCAGAATTACCAGATTTTATATCTGTTGATAATGGACTTGTATCTTGAACTGATCAAATTACAGCTGGTACATACGAGTTCACTGTTTGTGCTACATATAAAAATACTAAAGTTAATACTAAAAATATAACTTTATCAGTTGCTGCAGAGGAATATACTTTAT
>JBGVBX010000010.1:0-23662 GCA_045225975.1 Malacoplasma sp.
GGAATTTAAATTGTTTTTAAATGTGCATAAATTTAAATCATATGTGTCATCATTTATCTCACCTGATGCTTTTCTTTGATCCAATTGGGATTTATACAATTCCTTAAAATCTTCTTCCATTCGCGTATATGTTGCATTATTAATACCATACTCTTTATCAAAACCACCAATATCATTTATTTTATTTGAAAGTGAGCATGAAGTTAATAAGGTTGTTATTGCTGTATTGGTAATGATTGCACTAGCAACTGAAAGAAAGATTTTAGCTTTTTTGGATAGTTTGTGTTTCATTTGTATATATATATTATACGTATAACTTTTTTATATATATACGTGAAGTTTTTATGGCAGTGGTTGCAGGAATTGGAAGAAAATACGATAAATAGGCGCCTTGAGCTTTGACGTTAATCAGATACTAATTTAATTAAGAAGCAATAAAAGAAGATTATTTATTTATTCAATTTTGGTGCAATAAATAAAAAATCTCCACAAAAAGTGAAGATGTTTATTGTTATTGCTAACCAGATACTTAATAATATTATACCATATAAGTTTTGAATAAATACATAAATCTTAAAAAAACTTTAAGCAAGGAGCTTTTTAATTAAGATGTATTTATATCAAAATACAGAAAACAGTCAAAATAAACACCAGATTCTCAATCGAATAGTTAAATCCATTGAGAAACAAGTTAAATATAATGAAGTTGATGACTATTTCTGAAAACTTATTAAACAACAAGACAAGCTATTAAAAATAGCTTATAAGAATAATGATTCATCTAAATGAGACGAAATAAAAGATAAAACAAAGTTATTTATCTGTGCTAAACAATTAGCTAAATTACAACACTTTATTAAATCTCATTGACATAACAGGAAATTCCAAGCACAAGAGATTTATGTTCTTGTTAAACAAGATACTGAAAGTAAATATGGTTGAAACTATAAAACCAATAAGAAATGACGAAAGATAACTCTTACTGACTTTGCTACTATTATTGGTTATAGTTCTTCAACTCCAGTAAAGTTAAATTGATTACTAAATAAAGCTGACATCAATGTTGCTTTATATACTAATCTTATTGCTTTATATAAGAGATTTGTTCAATTAGACATTAAGACTAGAATGTTTAAATGACTTCTTTCTAACAAGAAAGAAACAAATGATAATAAATGTGGAATGTTTGATTTATCAAATTCAAACAATACTCATTCAATCAATGATCCACCAGATGATGAATTATCAGAGTGGTTTAAATAAACTTCTCTACGAACTAAACTAAAAACTTTATAAAAACCAATTAGCAATCAATTTGCTAAGTTTTGTCCCATCTATGGGGTAGTTTTTAGCTTATTTTTTAGTTCTTGTCCCAATTTCCTATCATTTTGTCTCACTATGAGTAATACCTAAATATTTAATAGTAATACCTTATGAAATTCCTGTAATACCCTAATTCATAGCAGTAATACCTAAAACACCTATTGAATATATTAAGAATATATTTAATGAAGATATTATGAATAATATGTGTATTGAAATTAATTACTAATTTCTTTTATACTTTTTAATTCATTAAATAATACCTTGCCAAAAGCCTTTTCAGCTAAAATTTCAAATTCTAAAACATGACCATTAATTGTATTAACATCATTAATCCCAGAACAACTTTTATATTGACTAAATTTAATTTCTTTATCACGTTTAACATCTTGTGAATATGATAGATAACATTCTTTTCCATGTTCTATTGCTAATTTAATTGGTGATCTTTCATGATTTACAAAGTATAATTTATCTTGCCCATCAATATTCAATCCTAAAATATAAACATCTGGAAAAATATTATTTTGTTTTCAAACATCGATAGGAAAATAAGCGGGATTTATATAAAAATTTTCATTTGGTCTTTTTCGTGCATCAAAATTTAAATACAAAGCTTCACCAATATCATTTTTACCTTTCTGAATTTCAAAGAGATATTTAACAAACTTGCTATCTGCTGAATATTTATTAAAAGTTTTGAATTTCTTTTCCAATTGTTCAACTAAGTCCTTATGTTTACAACAAAAGAGCAATAAAAAAAATAATAGGTTGGAATTTTTTCATTCATCGATTCCACTATTATTTTTAATTTTTAATAAATTTATTAGCGAATCATTTAAATGTTTACTATATTCTTTGTTATTTTCACTAATTTGTTGTCATGATGCACCTAACTGAAAACCTAGTTGATAGCCAAACTCTAAATTTTGATGAGTCTCATTGTGTCCATGAGCTTGTGCAATAACTGTAATTTGTGAATAATTTTGCAGATAAGGTTCACACAATAAATTTCGTTTAAATTCATCACCTTTTCAATTTTGAACATAATTGAAACTTCATAGGAATGAATAATTTTGTTTTATTAATTTTTTATATCATTCATTCAATTTAATTAATTTTTCTTTATGTTCTAATCTGATTTGTTCAATTCATTTTCTTATAGATTCATTTTTTTCAATGCACGCTTTAATTAAATCTATATTATTAGTTTTTATTTCGTTTACAAGTTCATTAATTTTTTCTATATTCTTAGTAAGAAAATCATAAAGTCTTTGTTCAAGATTACTTCACAAGTTTGAATCAGCAACATTTAATTTTGTTTCTATAAATTTAAATAAATTTCAACAATTTTGGTATTCTTTTTTGTGGTCGGAAATGAAATTTTTATAGTCTTCATATGTGGTGGGTAAACCCATTCATAAATCAAAACCATTTCCAAAGATAATTAATTTTTCTGGATACAATTTAAACATAAAGAACTAATTACTAATGCTTTAGATTATTTAGTTTAATTACTCTATTTAAATCTTCACGAATAGATTTATTAAATTTAGCTTGTTCATCAAATCTTTGCATAACAGATTTATTAAATTCTCTTTGTTCGCCCATAAACTCAATCAACAAATCTCTTGTTGATTTTTGCTTTTTAGGAGGTGTCCCATCATTACTAGGACCGCCTTTGGTTTTAACTCTACTTAGCTTAATCTCATCATTGATTAAGTTCTTATTCTTCTTAGCATCGTCAATTTTATACTTGATACTCATATGTATATTATATATTACTCCTTCCTGCTCAAATAAGTTCTATTGAAATACAAGTTATTTGTTTTAACAATATAACCATTCACTGCACAATCAGCTATATCACAAGCATCATAGTTCCTATTTAATAAAATGATGAAAAGATAATTTCGTCTACAACATACCTCAAAAAATGATATAAATAAGATATTAATTATGAAACAAAATAATGCGACAACGACGATAACCAATATATATATATATATATAGTTTAACTAATTTATTTTTAATATATGGAGGAAACTTCTAGTCTTTTGACTAGAAGTTTTTTGTTATGTTTAAAAAACAGTATGAGTATAACATTATTCAAAAATTTGAAAATATATTAGGCTTAAAAAGTATAACTGATGGAACAATTGTATTTTATCATGGAGATAAAGCAAAAGGAAAACCTAACAAACCGGATGGTTATTATTTGTTAGATGGTGTTGTTTTTATACTTGATGCAAAAGCTGAAAATAAAAAATTTTCAGGTCAATTAGAATCCTATTTACAATTAGACCCTCACGAAAACAAAGTTGGATTTAAATATAATGGTAAAGATTTTGAATGTTGAATAAATAATAAAAGAATAGATGATGAAATCGAGCCTAAAAATGCTTCATATTATAAAGATAAGTATTTTAAAAATATATCAAAGCAAAATTTACCAGAGTATGTTGAAATTAATGCCAAAAAACTTGCAGATATGTTTCGCGATGCAGGAATAGATAAGCAAAAAAATGTTCCATTTATTGGTGCAGTAATGCTTGCAATTAAATTTTCTGAGGAAAAAATTATTCAAAATAATACAAAACAAACTTTGCAAAATTTGCGATACATAATAGAGACTCATATTAGTGATCAGCCTTTTAATCTTTTTGAAAAACGAGAATATATTAATGAATGCTTGGGAGACAAATCATTACAAAAATGCAAATTTGAAGATTTGTGTGAAATAATACAAGTTATAGAACAAACATACAATTTTATAAACATTGAAAAATATGAAGGACATGACATAATGAATCAATTTCTAAAGATTTTTAGACACTGGAATTCTGCAAATGCAAATGAGCAGGGTGAAGTTTTTACACCTGATCATATTGCGCAATTAATGTATAAACTTATAGAATGTTCTAAAAATGATATTATTTTAGACCCAACATGTGGTTCTGGTACATTTCTAACTAATTCATTAATAAATATGTGAAATGAATGTGAAACAGAAGAAGAAAAAATAGAAATTAAACAAAATCATTTAATAGGTTTTGAAAATAAAATTTTTAATGTAACTCTTGCTGGAATAAATATGATGTTGCATGGTGATGGAGCGTGTCAAATATGATTTGAAGATTGTTTTAAACTTCTTCCAAAATATAAATCTTATTACAATAAAGTCTTAATGAATCCACCATTCAGTCAAAAAATTCCAGAATTAAAATTTGTTTATGAAACATTAAATAATATGAAAGAAGGTGGATTGCTTGCGTCGATTTTACCTGTCTCATCAGCAATAGGGCAGAAATTTAAAGAATTAAGAAAAATATTGTTAGAAAAACATCATTTATTAAAAATAATAACATTGCCTTCTAATTTATTTCAACCAAATGCTGGAACTAATACTTGTATCATGGTATTTAAGTCTCATGAAAAACATATAAACCCTATTGAACAATATGATTTTAGTGATGATGGTTTCATTATGGCAAAACACATAGGAAGAATAGATATTAACAATAAACAAAAAACAGATAATTTTTTTAAACAAAAACCAAAATTTAAAGATATTACTTATAAAAATAATTGATTACTTGATAAAAAAATCAAGTGGACTACAATAACAAAATTAGATTTTATGAAAACAAAATTAGATTTTATGTTGATTAACAAGTCATTATATGATGAAGTATTAAATAATTGTGGTGAATTAAAAATAAATATTAATGTATCAAATAAACAATTTAATTTTAAAAATTGAAAAGAAGGGAAAGTATCAGATATATTAAAAAGAATAAAAGGATTAAAATCTATAAGTAATAGAATACGAACTTTTTTTGAAGGCAATATTCCAGTTATTACTAATACAGCATTAAATAATGGTATTGGTAAACTTTTGAGTATTAATGACAATAAATTTATTCACGATGGAAATTGTCTATCATATGGTGCCAAAGGGGGCAAATTTTTCTACCAAAAATATCCATGAGCTTCTACAGACCATGTTCATATGTTTGTAAATGAACATTTGAATGAATGAAATCAAATCTTTATATGCACATTATTAAATAAGATAATTGAAATTAAAGGTGGTTGAGGAGCTTCGTTAGAATCTAATATTTTAAATGAAACAATTATGTATCCTATTAATAAATGTGGCTTACCAGATTGAGAGTATATGGAAAAATATATAAAAAACGAACTTTAATTAGAATTTTTAACATTAAGTAATCATTCAATAGATTTTTCTAATAAATCATCAATTTTATGATTTTTGTCTATAACAAATTCTCTAAATTTTTTTGATGGATGATGAAAGAAATTTCGTACAAAAGACATATATGTTTTGTGAAAATAATTATTATTATCTACATATTCCTCTCCATCTGGAAAGCAATAGCCATTTATTTTTGATTTGTTATTTTCACAAAAATTTTTATCTGATGATTTAGAACACATATCATAAACATCTTTATTTTTATCTTTTATTTCTTCTAATATTTCATCAAAATATTCAATTGTATAAACATCAAATATTTCACATAGTATTTTATTTGCAGATATATACTCGTTTTCATTAAATTCTTTTTCAATAAATAAATCAGAAATATTTTCTTCCAGTTCATCATCATAAGGTTTAGATCGCACATAAACACAAATTTTTTCTTTATCGGTAAAATTTATTAGTCTTTTAACTATTTGAGGATTATGAGTTGCAACATAAAAATTAATGTTTTTGCTATCATTTAATTCGATTAATTTAGAACATAATATATTTATGTACTGAGGGTGCAAATAAGTTTCTGGTTCGTCAAAAAAAATATTTATTTTTTCTTCACTATTATCAACTAGTTTTAATCATTTTAATGTACTAAAAATATTAGAAATTTGTCATTCGCCGGTAGAAATTGAATCTTTTTTTGGTTTAAATTCAGGGAGAAAATCACTACGATTAATTAATTTGTTATTGTCAAAATTTTGTTTAAGCATTGCATCAAATTTTCTATTTATTTTATAGTTTCCATCTATGGAGCTATAATCATTAATTATTTTGCTTAAAAAATTTGAATATTTCTTTTTTAAATCTTCAAATTCAGTACTTTTTGGATCTTCATTTGATTTAATAACTTCATTTATAACCTGATATAAAGGATTATTATATGTGATGTTATTAGATTTACTATCTTCTTTATTAATTGAAGATAAGATTTCATTTCCCACGGGAAAAAATATACATTCTTCACCATTTTTTTCCAAATTTTTCATTTTTTCATTTAGTAAAGTGGTTTTACCACAATTATTTTTAGCAATATAAAGACTTATCATTAATTTGTATTTTCTCCTAAATATATTGTTTAAGTATTATTTAAACTCTGTAAGTTTTATGGCAGGGGTTGTAGGAATCGAACCCACATCAGTGGTTTTGGAGACCATTATTCTACCATTGAACTAAACCCCTTTTGTCTTATTTTGTATTAGATTAATCCTTTCAATAGACTTTGGTAAATTTGTTTTATTATCGAATGTTAATAAAACAGCATTAATCTGATAAGGACTTTTATCAGGATCTAATTTAAAATGTAAAACTTGTTCACGGAACATTTGCAATATTGTTGTTGGGTTTGCTCCTATAATACCACAACTTGGTCCAGTCATACCAACATCTGTAATATAAGCTGTTTGATTTATTATTTTTTCATCCGAAGTTTGGACATGAGTATGTGTACCAAGTATAGCACTTACTTTACTACTATAAGCTATAAGCATTGCATTTTTTTCGCTTGTAGCATTTGCATGAAAATCAATAATGTGTATATCATGAGTATTTTTCCATTTTGGTAATTGTTTATCTAACAATAAAAATGGATTAGATTGCATACCTTTACATGCTGCTGAAATACCTAGTAAATTGGTAATTCGGACTCTTTTGTTTTTGATTTTTATTACTCTTGTTCCTTTACCAACATTTGCTTGTTGCGAAAAATTCTTCTTAATATTTAAGGGTCTTACTGTGTCTTCTTTTGTTAAAATATCATAAATTTCTTCATTATCTCATGTATGATTGCCAAATGTAAAAAAATTTACACCAATGGATTTCAAAAATAAGTAATGTCTTATATTCAACGAGCGACCATGAGTACAATTTTCAGCATTAGCAATAACAAAATCAATTTTATTTTTTTTTATGAGTGATGGTAAAAAAGCATTAATTGCTTTTCTTCCTTGCTTCCCAAATATATCACCAATAAATAATATTTTCATTGAATTGATTATATTATATATGCCATTATATATAACCTAAACAAGTACAATAAATATAATAATTACCATGACTAACAGAATAATTACTAATGATATTTATTATATTGGGTGTGATGATCACCAAATAAAATTGTTTGAAGGGCAATATAATGTACCTAATGGTATGTCATATAATTCATATTTGATTAAAAATAATGATCAAGTTGCTATTCTCGATTGTGTAGATATCAACTTTGTTGATCAATGACTAGAAAACATTAAAATGATCTTAAATGATCAACAACCTAAATATTTAATTATCCATCATGTTGAAACTGATCATTCTGCTGGTATTAGTAAATTTTTAAAACAATATCCAAATACAATAATTGTAGCTTCGCCAATGGCTTTTATATTTTTAAACCAATTTTACAAAGATTTGAATATTGTTAACAAAATAGTAGTTAAAGAAGGCGAAAAATTACAAATAGGTAAATATGAATTAACTTTTTTTTATGCACCAATGGTTCATTGGCCAGAAGTAATGGTAAGTTATGAAGCGACAACAAAGTCCATATTTACTGCTGATGCTTTTGGTAAATTTGGAGCATTGGACCATAATGAGGAATGAGCATGTGAAGCAAGAAGATATTATTTTAATATTGTTGGTAAATTTGGATTACAAGTACAATCGTTATTAAATAAAATTAATAATCTATCGATTGAAAGAATTTGTCCACTACATGGGCCAATATTAGATAATGATTTATCAAAATATATTAATTTATATAAAACTTGATCTTCATATGAATCTGAAAAAAATAATACTGTTATTTTTTATACAAGCATCTATAATAACACAAAGCAAGCAGCAAAATATTTAGCTGATAAATTAGGTTGCGAATCTATTAATCTTATGCAATATGACATATCAGAAGCAATTGAAAAAGCTTTTGAATATAAAAATATTGTTTTAGCAACGACAACATATAATGCTGGAATATTTCCTTGTATGCAAAATTTTATTAATATGTTGATTGAAAAGAATTGGCAAAAAAAGAATATTGCTATTATTGGTAATGGTACATGAGCACCAATTGCTGCTGATGTTATTAAAAAGCAAATTAGTTCATTAAAAGATATGAATATTATTGAACCTATTGTAAATATTAAAACATCATTGAATGAGGAAAACTATAAACAATTAGATCAATTAATTAGCTTTTTTAATAAAAAATAATAAAATTAATTTTTCAATAACTTTAAAGATTTGTGTGTTGCAATAATTTGTTTTAACCCAAAGGGTTTTTTAAACATAATACTCAATATATCTTTATTAACTTCAACGACTATCCCTGTTCCAAATACTGTATGAACAATAGTATCACCAACATTATATTGAACTTGTTTTTGCTCATACATATTTTGATAGTCTTCTATTTTATGAGAATCATATCATTCAATATCTGCACTACTGGTTGATTGATAATAACTACTTACTTTCTCTAAGTTTTGTTTTCCCATCTCATTTATAAATGAACTGGGATAATTATTCCCCATAAATGATTTACCTGTATTTGATGAAACAAATAAATATTGTTTTGCTCTTGTAATCCCAACAAAAGCAATTCTTCGCTCTTCTTCACCCCTTATATCAATTGATTTAGAATTAGGAAATACGCCTTCATATAATCCTGCAATGAAAACTGCTTTATATTCGGTACCTTTAGCAAAATGTATAGTCATTAATGAAACGTTATCATGTTCATTTTTGTTTTTAGCATCATTACTACTTGTATCAGTATATAATGCTATTGATTGAATAAATTCATCAATAGTTGCATTAGAATTATTTGTTTCAAATTCTTTAATTGAATTAATCAATTCACGGATATTATCCATTCTACTTTCTGCTTCATTTGTTGTTTCAAAACTATTTAAATATTGTTCATAATTTGTTAATTTAATAATTTGCATTACTGTATCTGCAATTGATTTACCCTTTGTTGCAGATTTTATATTGTCAATTAAATTGATAAATTTATAAATATTTTGATCATTTCAAGTTATATCGGCAGCTGATGCTTTTGTTAATTTTAATGCATCAATAAAATTAATATGTTTTTCATAAGCATATTGTTTAATCTTATCAATTGTAGTTTCTCCAATATTTCGCTGTGGAACATTAATAATTCTCAATATCGATAATTCATCATCAAAATGACTAATAATTCTAAGATAAGCTAATATATCTTTGATTTCTTTACGCTGATAAAACTTAACACCACCATAAATGTAATATGGAATATTGGTGTTTATCAATCCATCCTCAATGAATTTTGAAAGGTAATTACTACGGTATAAAACAGCAATATCTTTATATGAAACATTATGCTTTTCATGTAGTTCATTAATTTTATTAGCAATAAATCTTCCTTCTTCATGTTGTGAATCACCACAATAATAAATTGGTTTGTTGCCAATATCATTAACTGTTGTTAAGGTTTTATCAATTCTTAAATGATTATGTTTTATTAATGAATTAGCCACATTTAAAATACTTTGAGTTGATCGATAATTTATATCTAAAATTAATGTTTTAGTATTTTTAAAAGTTTTAAGAAAAACATTAAAAATATCACTAAAAGCGCCACGTCATTCATAAATTGTTTGATCTGGGTCACCCACAACAAAAACATTTTGTTGTTTGTTTGTTAATTTACATAAAATGTCAAATTGAAAAGGATCAGTATCTTGAAACTCATCAACAAGAATATATTGAAATTTTTGCGATCATTTGTTGGCTACTTCAGGGAAATTACGTAGTAATTTATAAACACCATAAATCAAATCATTAAAATCTAATCAATTGTTTTTTTGTTTTTGCTTTTGGTATTGTTTATAAATCCCTTCGATGTATTTAATGTCTCCACTAAATAAAAAATTTTGTTTAACCATATTGGTAGCACTATCTAGTGTACTAGTATTTAATGATCATAAATCATTAGCACATTCCGCATTATACGCTTGATATTTATCAATAAAACCAAGCATTAATTTCGGTTTACAACGCTTACCAAAATCATCTTTTAGTTTTCATTCTTTATATATTTGATTAATTATTGACAATTGTTCTTCTTCATCAATAATTCGAAAATCATTACTTGCATTTAATTTATCAATATCACTACGCAATATTTTTAAACATAATGCATGATATGTCAAAATATTTACATTAGTAAATCTATTTAATTGACTAATAATTCTATTGCGCATTTCTACACAAGCTGCATTAGTAAAAGTTATAGCCAAAATTGAATTATCAGCGACACCAATATTATTAATTAAATAACTAACTCGTGTAGTTAAAACCTTTGTTTTACCACTACCTGCTCCAGCTACAACTAAAACAGGTCCATCAATTGATTTAATAGCATTAATTTGTTGTGAATTTAATTTTAATTCATTTAAATCCATAACTATTCTTTATCACCTAATATTTCATCATTAGGGTTATCGAGAATTACGCCGGGTAAATTAAAATTTCGTTTTGGTAATTTTCGCTTCTTATTCAAATAGTCATTTTGTTTGTCACTGCCAATAACATCAATTTTTTTAACAGTAACTGTGCTACTAATTCTATCAATAAGACATTGTTTTTTATTATTGAAGACTACAGAGAAAAACACAAGGATTAATAACATTGTGCAAAACAAATATAAAGTCGTAAATATCATAACAATTGGAAAATATGGTGAACTGTTATCATATTTATACATTTGTTTAATTATTTCAAATGCTTCATTACTACCCTTGACTGTGCTAATAATAAACAATGTTATTCCAAAAAATAGGCTAATTAATAAATTAATTACTCAAACTAATAATTCTCTTTTAAGAATATTACTAAAGAAGTGAGAAAAAACAACATTATATATTGCTAATTTAAAGGCTTTTAAACCTAAAGTTTGCCCATTCCAAAAATATGGCAAAATAACAAAATAAGCAAACCAAAAAATAGAAATAATTATTGCAAATAAAAAATAACGGTATGGATCAGTAACTTCAAATGTTGAGAAATCACCTTTAAAACCTTGATCAGTAAGAAAAATTAAACAAGCAAAACAAGCACTAAAAGTTATAACTATCAAAAAATCAATTAATCTTGCAAAAATTCTATTTGAAGCAGATGCAAGACCATATCTTTCACGTTTTTGATTTAAATCATTTTTACTTTTTAACATTCTTATGATTTTCTTCAAATATTCTTTTTAATTTAGCGAAATTAATGACACTTTTTTTTGATATATTTTTCAAATATAAAACTACATTTTTGTTATCTAAATTATTTGAAGAATTTAAAATCTTATTATTTTTTCAATTAGGTAAATAAGTTTTTAACCATTCATCAGCATAATCATATGCCTGTTTGAAAATAGAATCAAATTTTCATTTATTTTGAATAGCAATTCTTGACAAAAATACAAACAAAGCATTTCTAATCATTATGTAGTTAACATCTTCAGTATTTTCTTTATAAAAAGAGCTATGATTTTTATCTAAAATCAAATTATTTTGATCAATAATGTCATAAATATTATAGTTTGGATGCTCACTAGTGAAAATTTTAACAATCATGCTTTTTATAACTTTTATTTTTTTAACACATTCGAATATTTTTATGGTGTCTAAAAATGTGTAATGATGAAAATTTGAAAATTCAATTTTTGCATTTTTAAATATTTTTGTACTAATGATTTTGTTACGTATGTTATTTAAAAGTAGTAAATATAATTTGTCAACAGTTATATTACAACTGTTTTTATTTTTTGAATCACTTATTCCTGTTTCATCATACTTGTTGCAAACAAAAACATCAGTATCTTCATTAACAGCAATTTTTTCAAAATTGTCAACAAAGTTTTTATTAAATACTACACATGAATTTGTGAAATAAACATATGGAGTTTTAACATATTTTAAAGCGAGATTATAGCAATATGAAGAACCTAATTTTTCACTAATTTTTATGTATTTGATTGATTTAAAATATTGATTTAAGTCTTTATCAACAAAATAACTTTGGACATGTTTTGTTGTTCCATCAGCAATAATGATTATGTTAAAATTTTTATTAGTTTGTTCTACAAGACTTCGAAATGATTCGTCAAGGGAATTATAAAAATTAGTTAAACGATATACAATAGTTAGACTCATACTTATATTGAAGTATATTAATTATATATAATATATTTTAAGTTAATTTACGAGGTTAATGACATGCTTGATATAAAAGTTTTACGTTCTGATTTCAAAAATGTTTGTAAGTCAATAAGAACGAGGGGTAAGCAATATAAACAATTAGATCAATTTGAAAAATTAGATACCAAATATCGCGAAATCATTACCGAAATTCAAGAATTGAATTCTGAGCGTAATAAAAAAAGTAAAGAAATTGGTGCTATCATTAATAAAAAAAATAACAAAGAAAATATTGATTTAATTCAAAAAGATGTTAAAAACATTAAAACTAAAATTGATAATTTACAAGTTGAAAGTGATAAATTGAAAGAAAAATTAAATGATATTCTTTTATCTATCCCTAATATACCAGATAAATCAGTTATCATTGGTGAAGATGAGACAAAGAATAAAGAAATTCATAAATGAGGAACACCAACAAAGTTTGATTTTAAATATAAATCCCATTGAGAATTAGCTAAAACATTAAAACTATATGATCTTGATCGTTCAATTAAAATTTCTGGATCTAGATATATCATTTATACTGGATTAGGTGCAAGATTAATAAGAGCATTGCAATCTTTTACACTGGATTTAAATACAGCTGCTGGATTTAATGAATTATTACCACCTGTAATTGTTAAACCTAGTGCACTAGTTGGTACAGGGCAATTACCAAAATTTGAAGAAGATTTATATAAATTACGTGAAGGAAGTTATTTATCACCTACTGGTGAAGTACAAATGACTAATTTTCATGCAGGGGAGATTTTGGATTATAAAGAACTTCCTAAGCATTTTACATGCAACACTGGTTGTTTTAGATCTGAGGCAGGTAGTGCCGGAAAAGATATTAAAGGTGTAATCCGTCAACACCAATTTTATAAAACAGAAATGGTAATTATTTCTGATGAAAACAATTCATGAAAAGAACATGAATTTATGACACGACAAGCTGAAAAAATACTTGAAGCTTTAAATTTACCATATCGACGTATTATTTTATGTACAGGTGATATGGGATTTAGTTCAGCTAAGACATATGACATTGAAGTATGATTACCATCATATAACTCATATAAAGAAATTTCATCATGTTCAAACTGCACAAGTTTCCAAGCAAGAAATATGATGTTAAGATATCGTGACAAAAATGGTGAAATCAAATACTGTCACACACTTAATGGATCAGGATTAGCCATTGATCGTTTATGGGCTGCTATAGTTGAGAACTATCAACAAAAAGATGGATCAATCAAAATTCCTGAGCCACTATTAAAGTACTTTAATGGCATTAAGTTTATAAAGTAATATGGGTTATTTTATTGCTTTTGAAGGTCCAGATGGTTCGGGAAAAACAACAATAGCTACTAAAGTTGCAAAAATTCTAGAAGCTAAATTTCATAATAAGGTTGTTTTAACAAGAGAACCAGGTGGTAAAAACAATATTATTGCTGAAGATATTCGCAATATTTTATTAAATCATGCTGACTATAAAATTGATAAAAGAGCTGAAGCTTTATTGTTTGCAGCAAGTCGTGCACAACATGTAAATGATTTTATTTTGCCTAATCTTAAAAAAAATAAAATTGTTATCAGTGATCGATATATTCACTCATCATTAGTTTATCAAGGATATGCGAGAAATTTAGGTATTAAGGAAGTATTTAATATTAACAATTTTGCTATTCAAAATGTTTTGCCAGACATTGTTATTTTAATCATGTTAGATCCTGAAAAATGTTTTGAAAGAATTAGACAAAATTCTCGTGATATGAACCGTTTAGATCGTGAATCTATGCAAATGCACAAAAAAGTTTATACAGGCTACCAGAAATTGGCAAAACAATATCCTAATATCATTTACACTGTTGATGGTTCAAAAACTATAAAAGAAGTAGTTGATGATGTAATAACTATCTTGAAAAAAAATATTAAACTTTAGTATGCTCAATAAATTATTAACATCTAAAAATAAACCTAGAGCAATTATTTTTTGTGAAAAAAAATTTTCTGCAATTGATCATGTTATAAATCAATATATCAAATCAATTATTTCTGAGGATTTTAACAAAGAAGATGATAATTGTAAGAAAATTGATAATGGAACATATTGTGATTTAATTATTTTTGATGGTAATAAGCAAACAATTAAAAAAGATGATATTAACTATATTCGTAACCAATTTTTATATTCTCCATTCGAAAAGTGTGGTAAAAGAATTTATGTATTAAAAAATGTAAATAATTCTACAACTGAAGCAATGAATTCATTGCTTAAATTTATGGAAGAACCACCACAATCAACTTATGCAATTTTAACTACTAAAAATATTTCTTCCGTTCTACCTACTATTAAAAGTCGCTGTCAAATTTTCCATTTATCAAGTAATTTAAATGATTTTGAAAATAGAATAAAAAAATTTGATTTAGATAAAAATCAAAAAAATATTGTTCAAAAAGTATATTTTGATTTTGAAGAATTCAAAGAAGATTATGATAATGGATTATTTAATCAATATTATTGCTTTACTAATAAACTAATCAAAAACTACAAAAATTTATCAACAATAAAAGAATTATCAGTTGAATTTAGTAAAATGGATTACAACAATATTAAAAAGATTCTTTATTTTTTGTGTGTTTTAATTGAAAATAAAAAAAAGGAAATTGTGCTAATGATCAATAATTTAAATTTATATCCATCAAAAATACTAGTCTTTAATCAATTATGGGAGATGTTGGATGAATAAATATCCGACAATTGTAGCAAGTGCTACACCATTATTAAAATCTGCAATTCATCTAATTCGTATTAGTGGTTGCGATGCATATGAAGTTGTTAATAAAATAAGCAATAGCAAAATAACTAAAAACGGTTATAGCATTCAGCATACAAAGATTTTTGATAATAAGAAATTAATTGATGATGTGTTAATAATGAAATATGTTGCGCCACATTCATATACTGGCGAAGATATGATTGAAATAACTTGCCATGGTTCTCCATTTATTACTAATAAGATCATTAATCTTCTAATAATTAATGGTGCTAAGCAAGCTGATCATGGTGAATTTACAAAACGTGCATTTTTAAATAATAAGCTGAACTTATTACAAGCTGAGGGTATTAATAATCTTATTAATAGTAATTCTAATTTTTCTTTAGATATTGCACATAAATCAATTGATAAAAAAGCATCAGCAAAAATCAATAACATAATAAACTCATTATTTAAAATAATAGGTCAAATTGAAGTAAATATAGATTATCCTGAATATGATATTACTGAAAAAATAACAAGAAAAACAATTAAAAATAAACTTGGAGAAATAATTAAATTATTAAATTTAATTGTAAATGATTCAATTCAAGTAATACCATATGTAGATGGTATTAATGTCGCCATTATTGGCAAACCAAATGTAGGCAAATCTTCATTACTAAATGCAATTTTGAAAGAAAATAAAGTTATTGTCTCACCAATTCCAGGAACAACAAGAGATATTGTGCAATATAGTGCAATAATTAATGATATTGCATATAATTTTATCGATACAGCCGGCATCCATAAACCAACTAATTCAATTGAACAAATAGGTATAAAATTATCTAAGAAAACAATTAAGAATGCGCAACTAATATTATTTGTAGTTGATGGCAGCAAACCAACTACAAGTGAAGATGATAAAATATATGAATTAATAAAGAATAAAAATCATATTGTTGTAATCAACAAGATTGATGTTAAGAGAATAAAACAAAAATATAAAGGTGCATTGGTTTCTGCTAAAAATAAAAAAATAGCAAATCTTATCAATGCTATTAATAATAAAGCATTAAGATTTAATGGCAATTTTGGTACAGTTTTACCAAGTCAAAATGACATTAATTTAATGCAAGTTGCAATTAAAACATTAGAAAATGTATTAATAGAAATAAATAAGAATCAACCATTTGATTTAATTATTGAAGATTTAAAAACTGCTCATATTAAGTTATTGAGCATTTTAGGTATGAATAATGACTTTGATCTAATTAATGAACTATTTAAAAAGTTTTGTATTGGCAAGTAATTATATTTAGAATGTTCTAAATTATTAGAATATAATATAAAAAGAACCTTGAGGTGCATATGTCAGAGATTGTAAATGCTAGAGATCTAAGAGCAGGTAATGTATTTATTTATCGTAATAACTTGTATCAAGTTATTGAGCATTCATTTAACAAAACTGCAATGCGTCAAGGTATTGTTAAATGCAAAGTTAAGAATTTAAGAACTGGTTCAATTACCATAGAAGTTTTAACAAACGAAAAACTTGAAAAAGTAATGCTTGAAGTTTTTAAAATGAATTATTCATATGATGATGGTGAAAACTGTGTATTTATGGATAACACAACATTTGAAACAATTGAAATTAATCGCAAAAAAATTGAACATGAATTAAAATTACTTGAAGAAGGAACACCCGTAACAATCAATAAATATGGTGATGAAATATTAGGTATTTCTCTTCCTGATCAAGTTATTTGCACAATAGCTAAAGCAGAAGATGCTGTTCAAGGTAATAGTGTAACTAATGCGCAAAAAAAGGCTTGATTGGCATCTGGTCATGAATTAAGCGTACCACAATTCATCAAAACTGGTGAAAAAGTCATAATCGATTCAGAAACAGGTAAATATGTTGGAAGAAATTAAAGTGATAGATAGGAATCATAAAGGTTCAATTGGTCTTTCATGCGAGTTAATCAAAAAAGTTACCTTTTTTCTTGCGAAAGACAACATTAATTTTTCAGTAAAAAATGTTGAATTACAACAAATAAATGAAACTGCGAAACCAATTTTAATTATTGAATTTGATAAAGGTAAAAAAACTCAGTTCTATGGTAATTTAATCACTGACTACTTGAAAAATTTGAATTTGTACATTAATTTAAATCTAAACATTACAAACATTAATATCATATTAGTTTTCAACTAATACTATTCATATGACTAATAATACACGTTGACAAAAGAGAATAAAAGTTATAAACATTGTGTATTCTGATGTTGTTTCTAACCATACATTAAATAAAGAATTACTACTTAAACAAGCTTTTGAAATTGATAATTTTGATTATGAACAGATGAAAGTTTTACAATATTATTTTGATAATCAAAAAACTCTAGAACAAAAAATTATAAAGCGTTTAAAGCCAACTTGACCTTACCAAAGAATAAACACCTTAACTAAAGCAATTATTCTATCATCATTAAGTGAATACTATTCACTAAATACTTCATTAGGTATTATTATTGACCAAGCACTAAAAACATGTAGCCACCGTGGATTAGTGCGTGATAAAAAATTTATTAATGCTATACTAGATAGGGTTATAAAAGATGAAAAATAATAATTTAAAAGATCCAATTCAAAAAGATAATGCTCCTATTAAGAAATTTGGTACAAGTTACACTTACTACATTTTTTGATTAAGTAATTTTATATCAATGTTAGGTTTAGCGATAAGTTTGATTTTTACAAGTAAAAACAACCCAAATCTTGATTATAAATTACCCGTAATTATTTGTAATATCATTTCTCTTTCAATATTTGCAGCATTTAAATACCTAGAGTCAAGAATTATAATTCAATATAGATTTCATATTAATCATAAATGATATGGATGATTTATTGCAAGTGCTTTAATGTTTTCATTAATGTTGATGATTTCAACAATTATTGTCTGCTTGCCAGTTGAATGATCTAAAATTTGAAGTATCAGTTTATTTGCAAGCTGTATGACATTTTCATTAATTACTATTGGTATTTATAAATATGCCAGATTTAATATTGATAAAGAAATATATTTAAGAAAAAATGGTATTCAAGCTCAAAAAAAAGAAGTAAGCAAAATAAACCATCAGCAAAAACATAAACAAATTGATAATATTTCAGACAAAGAATTTAAAAGAATGAGCAATAAAATTGATAATTCTTCACCAAAAAATCATATTGGCAAAAAAGCAACATCTAACCTGATTGATGAATTAGATGAATATGAAGAACCTAAAAAAGAGCATTAGTTGCATTAATTTAGGATGTAGAGTTAATTTATTTGAAACAACCGCTATTACTGATAGTTTGATAAAAAGTGGTTTTATTTTTACAAAAAATTACAGAAAAGCAGACATTTGTATTATCAATACATGCACAGTTACTGCTAGAGCAGATCGCAAATGTCGAAATATTATTAATCGAGCACGTAAACATGCAGAAGTATTGGTAATAGTTGGTTGCTATAGTCAAATAAATACCAAATATGTAAGTTGTCATGGTGATATTGTTTTGGGCAATAAATACAAAAATATGCTCCCAAAATTAATAAATGATTTTTATAAAAATAAAAAACAGATTATTAAAGTAGAAGATTTATCACAAGATAGAAATTTTGAAGAATTGCCTATTTATTCGTTTTGTGAAAATACAAGGGCAGTTATTAAAATTCAAGATGGTTGTGATTTTATGTGTTCATATTGTTTAATTCCCTATGCTAGGGGGCGCCAACGATCATTAAATCACAATAAAATTTTAAAGATAATTGAATATTTAGTTGATAAAAAATTTTATGAAATTGTATTAACAGGTGTTAATACAGCAGGCTATAAAGATAATGATTATAGTTTCTATGATTTATTGAAAGATATTAATAAACTTTCGGGAAATTTTAGGGTACGAATTTCTTCAATTGAACCATTCCAGATCAATAAAAAAATAATTGATTTAATTACAACTAATAAAAATCGTTGAGTACAAGAATTTCATTTATGTTTACAATCAGCCAACGATAAAATATTAAAAGCTATGAATCGTAAATATTCAATAAAAGATTTTTATGACCTATGCAAATATATCCGTTCTAAAAATCCTTTGGCAAGTATTACAACTGATTATATTGTTGGTTATAATAATGAAACTGATGCAATTTTTAATAATTGTCTTGAAAATTTAAAAAAAATTAATTTTTCTTTTATGAATATTTTTCCTTATTCCATAAGAAAAAATACAAGAGGAAGTCTTGAATCTGGACAAGTTGATCAAAAAGTTAAATTTATTAGAGTTAAAAAAATTCAAAGTTTGGCTAATAAATGCACTAAAAACTACCTTGATAATTTTATAAATAAAAAAGTTAATGTTTGATTTGAAAACAGCAATACTAAAAATGTTCAAGTTGGTCATTCTGAATATTTCTTTAAAGTTTATGTAAAAACAAATAAAAAATTAAACAATCAATTACATTGTGTTTCTATAACTAAAAATATTAACAATCAATTATTTGGTAAACTTGTTCCTTTTAAATAAAATAAATCCAATTGCCAAACCAACAACACCAATTCCTAATAATCCAAAACAAATTGAATTAACTATTTTATTCTTATTACTAAATTGATAAACAAATTCTTTATTAATATTACTGTATGATAGTTTAGCAACTAACTTGTGTGTTATATCATTTGGTTCTAATTTAATTTTCAAATCATTACCATATAAATTTCTAAAGCCATCAGAAATATTAATTAAATAATTTTTGAACATCTCATTATCTATTTCACTTGGCTTATAATGATTTAAAATATCAACATTATTATTTTGGGTTAAATAGACATTTAAAAAATTATTAATTTTTAATTTTTTACCTAATAACTTTCTATACAAAATATTTTCAACACGATCAATTTGAATTGTTATTTCACCTTTAGTTGTATCTGCATCAAGTATTGAATAATGAATATTATTTAGAATATCCATATCAAAATCATTTGCAATTAATATCTGATCTATAATTTCATTATTAATAAAATCAACAGTTAAATCATATTGAAGTTTATTAGCATCAATGTTTGAAAATTTATCAATATCAAAAGATTTTAAATTATTAAAATTCTTTTCAACAAAACCATTTATTGTATTTATCTTGATATTAATATTTCCTAATAAGTCATTAGGAGTAATAACGACATCTGAACTATCAACAACTGAAATATCTAATGGAAATAAATTCTCATCGTACAACTTAAAAAAATTATTAACTATTTCTTGATATGAAATACTTGATGGGTATGAATCGCAATATTTAGAATCAATATCATTGAATATGACATCGCCAATTCGTGGGGTATCAATATATAAATAATCATCTTCCTCACTAATGTGATTAGTTGATCATTTAGTTTCAAAAATATTTTTACTAGGTAATAAACAAATATTTACATCATTGTAATCTAAAACATCAATACTATTTATTTTGAAAGGATATTTATTTTCATATTGATTGATATCAATAGCCTTTTTCATATAAATTAAATCATCGAAATTGACATCAATAAATTGCTTTTTAAATTGATTAATATCAGCATCATAGATTTCATAATTAATCCTTAACTTAAGAATTTTTTTCAACTGATCATATATCTTTATAAACTCTGAAATATTATTAATTTCATATTTTTTTAATTTATTGATAAAACTCGAAATATTAATTTTTACAAAATCATCAATATCAATATATTTAGTTTTTCTTAAATCAATGAACTGTTTAAAAGTTCCTTGGTCAAATTTACCATTTAAACAATAATTATTTAATTTATCTTTTTCAATTTGTGAAATAAAATCAACTGTTTTTACTTGCTCTTGTAATAACTTATATTCATTAACAAAACTAACAATATCTTTGTTAATTCCAAATATTATTTGATGACTATTATAATTTACATGGTCAATAGTTACCAACTGACAAGGGTTAAATATATTAACAAATGGATTAGATAATTTAATTAAATTGTCTTTATTTTTATCGAATGTTGTTTTGTTAGGATTATTATCCATTTGTAAACTATAAACAAAACGACTAACAAAGTTATAAACAACATAAATAAATTGTGACTCCTTTATGTATGTATAAGGAATGGCATAAACATTGTAATTTTTATTATTTAAATCTTTATTAATTCCTTTATTAAATCTAATTGGCTCATTTTCATTATAAACATAATCAGTTTGATCACCATTTTGAAAAACCTTTTTACAATTTAATTCAGCAATCTTCTCATAAGGCTTTCAAATATTTCTAATATCAATAGCAATATTTGGTGTAATATTAACTCAACTATATTGTGTTTTAGGAATATACAAATTTATATAATTTGGCAAAATTTTATACCATGGTGGGGTTCTTGTTTTAGCATCATAACCATCGTCTCCATAAGCATATGAGCCAGAATTACCTATAGAATCAACATGAGAAATCTGTGATATTTGATTAAGTCAAGTATGTGAATTGTTCTCTCCTAAATTATTAATTGAACCATAAATTGTTTTTGTACCCATGTTAAAATCAACTTGATGACTATTGATATTAGTAACTTCTCCAACTGGAGAATTATCATGCCAATAAACAATCTGAAATAATGAGAAATCATTAAAAATTTGTTCAATTTCATTAGAAGTTTTTAAATTTTTTTGACTTTGATTAACAGATACATGAGAATTTTGATAAATTGGGCTAAAAAGCCCAATAGATGCATTTATTAAGCAATATATTGGATGTATTTTTTTGATAAAATTGTGCATATTTAGTTGGTTTTTTGGTCTCAATAATATAAAAATGTATAAATAACACAAAAAATGTGTATAATTAAAAAGCTTTTGTCTTTTTTTAAGTACAAAAGTAAGATAGTTCTTTGAAAACTAAATAGAATCCGTCAATTTTTTGAGAGTTTGATCCTGGCTCAGGATTAACGCTAGCGGTATGCCTAATACATGCAAGTCGAGCGGGAGCAGCAATGCTCTAGCGGCAAACGGGTGAGTAATACGTATCTAATCTGCCCTTTAGAAAGGAACAACAGATCGAAAGATTTGCTAATACCTTATAGGACATTAATTCGCATGAAATAATGTTTAAAGTTCCGTTCGGAACGCTTTAGGATGAGGGTGCGGCTTATCAGATAGTTGGTGAGGTAATGGCCCACCAAGTCAATGACGAGTAGCTATGCTGAGAGGTAGAATAGCCACAAGGGGACTGAGACACGGCCCCTACTCCTACGGGAGGCAGCAGTAGGGAATTTTTCACAATGGGCGAAAGCCTGATGGAGCAATACCGCGTGAATGATGAAGGTCTTCGGATTGTAAAATTCTTTTATTAGGGACGAACGATATGAACAGGAAATGGTTCGTAAGTGACTGTACCTTTTGAACAAGTAACGGCAAACTATGTGCCAGCAGCCGCGGTAATACATAGGTTACAAGCGTTATCCGGATTTACTGGGCGTAAAGCGAGCGCAGGCTGATTTACAAGTCTAGTGTTAAATGCATTTGCTCAACAAGTGTATACATTGGAAACTGTAAGTCTAGAGTGTGATAGGGAGTTTTGGAATTCCATATGGAGCGGTGGAATGTGTAGATATATGGAAGAACACCTGTGGCGAAAGCGAAAACTTAGGTCACAACTGACGCTTAGGCTCGAAAGTGTGGGGATCAAATAGGATTAGATACCCTAGTAGTCCACACTGTAAACGATGGTCATTTGTTGTTGGTACAAATAGTACCAGTAACGGAGCTAACGCATTAAATGGCCCGCCTGGGTAGTACATTCGCAAGAATGAAACTCAAACGGAATTGACGGGGACCAGCACAAGTGGTGGAGCATGTTGTTTAATTCGACAATACACGAAGAACCTTACCAGGGTTTGACATCCTCGGCAAAGCTATAGAAATATAGTGGAGGTTAACCGAGTGACAGGTGGTGCATGGTTGTCGTCAGCTCGTGTCGTGAGATGTTGGGTTAAGTCCCGCAACGAGCGCAACCCTT
>JBGVBX010000011.1:0-49044 GCA_045225975.1 Malacoplasma sp.
TTTACAATTTTATATATGTATATTTATATACATATATACTTTTCCAATTTTTTTCAAAAAACCAACTTTTTTTGCAACATTACTCAAAATTTTTAAGTAAATAGTGAATTTTATTGTATTATTTAAATACAATTTGCTTTTGAGATTGCTGATACACCAAAAGATGTTGTCATGTATCAGGGAACTTATTAGAAATTGCCAAAATACAAAAGAATCAGGAGACAACAATAAGGTATGTATCAAGAATTGCGCATAAAATTATTCTCTTATGATCCAGACTTGTTAGAAAAGTCTGTTAAATACATAATTGAAATATCTAAAAATACTAATTGCACTTTAAAAGGTCCAATTCCTTTACCTACTAAAGTGGAAAAATTTACCATTTGTCGTAGCGTACATGTTAATAAACCTTCTATGGAGCAGTTTGAACGCCGAACCCATAAAAGATTAATAATCTTATCAAACACAAACGAAAAAACAATTGAAAGCTTAAAGAGATTAACTATTCCTACTGGAGTAGAAATCCAAATTAAGTTATAGTCTAAGGATTTACTAACTATGAAATACATTATTGGTAGAAAATTAGGTATGGTTCAAGTGTTCGGAGTAGATGGGAAGTTATTTCCAACTACTGTTATTAAATGTGTAGACAACAAGGTTATTGGCAAAAAAGATAATTCAATTACTATTGGTTTCGAAGAGATAGATGAAAAGAAAATAAATAAACCTCAAAAAGGTTATTTTAAGAAATTAGGTATTAAGCCCTATAAAGTAGTTGCAGAATTTACTAATGTAGATCCTTCAATTAATGCTGGAGATTTAATCAACATTAATACATTCAAAAAAGGTGAATATGTTGATATTCAAGGTATTACTAAAGGTCGTGGATATACAGGAGCTATTGTTAGATGGAATTTTAAAGTAGGTCCTATGTCACATGGTTCAGGATATGTACATAGATATCAAGGATCTGTTGCTTTCGGTCGTGGTGGTAGCCAAGGTCAAAGAGTTCCTAAAGGAAAGAAAATGGCTGGTCATTACGGTCATGAAGTTGTAACAACTGAAAATTTATTGATTTTGGACTTGATTCAAAAATACAATGTAATCCTAATTTTAGGAGCAATTCCTGGACCTAAGAATGGGATTGTAATTATTAAATCTTCAATAAAAAAACCTAATAGTAAAAAAGAATACACAATTATTAGTAAAGAAATTAAAGAAGATATTTTGAAGGCTAATGAAGCATTAGAAGACAAAGAAGCTGTATTTGAAGCAAATAAAGAAGCGGAAGCTGCTGAAAAGAAAGAAAAAGAAGCAGAAGAAGCTAAAAAGGCTGCAGCTGCTGCAGCAGCAAAAAAAGAAAAAGAGGCTGCTGAAAAAGCTAAAGCTGCTGATGCAAATAACCCAAAGGAAGCTAAGAAATAAGGAGATTAGTTATGGATAAAAATGTTAAATTAATCAACCTTAAAGGTGAAGTTATTAAAGAAGTAAGTTTAAATAAAGACCTATTAGTGGAAAAAGTATCTAAGCAAGCTATATTTGATACAGTTATTGCTGAACAAGCAGCACAAAGACAAGGGACTCATTCAACTTTAACAAAAGGTGAAGTAAGAGGTGGAGGACGTAAACCATTTGCACAAAAGCATACTGGTAATGCACGTCAAGGATCTATACGTAACCCTCAATGAGTAGGTGGCGGAATTGTATTTGGTCCAAAACCAAACCGTAACTACACAAAGAAAGTTAATGCTAAAGTTAGTCATTTAGCTTTTAAATCAGTAATTACTGAAAAAGTTAATAACAACAATATGTACATTCTTGAAGATGCAACAATGGTTAAGCCAAATACAAAAACCATTGCCAACTTATTAAAGAAACTAGAACTATATGGTAAGAAGATTCTTTTTGTTATTGATGCTAAATCTAATATGTTTGTCAAATCATCAAGAAATATAAACAAAGTTGTTGTAAAGAAATTTAACCAAGTTTCAACAATTGATGTTATGAATTCAAACATTGTTGTAATCGAAAATAAAGCTTGTGCTGAATTAGGAAAGGTATATTGTTAATTATGGATATTACACGAGTATTAATTAAACCTTTGTTAACTGAAAAAACATATGCTATGAACTCTAATAAAGTTAAACAATATGCATTTTTAGTTAATCCAAAAGCAAATAAACATGAAATTGCAAATGCTTTTGCTGCTCTATATGAATTCAAACCATTAAAAGTTAATACACAATTACGTAAACCATCTAAGACACGTACAATGTCATATTTTCCTGGTTTTGTAAAATTGCAAAAAATTGCTTATATTACTTTACCTCCTGGTAAAGATATCAGTGTAAGCAGTCAAGAAGCAGAATCAAAACAAAGTAAAGAAAAAATTGCTGCTACTGAAAAAGCTAAAGAAAAAGGTAAATTAAAGGAAGTTAAAACTCCTACATCTAAACCTGCTTCTGCTGAAGAGAAAAAAAGCGAAAAAATAGAAACAAAGAAAGTCGAAAAACCAAATAAATAATGAGGTAAATTATGGCTATAAAATATACAAAAACAAGAAGTAGTGGAAAACATAATGTGGTGTCAATTGATTACAAAAAAGAATTGACAACAAGTAAACCACATAAACCACTTATAAAAATTATTCAAAATCAATCTGGTAGAAACTCCCGAGGATCTATTACTACACGCCATCAAGGTGGAAGACATAAGAGATTTTATCGTGTAATTGATTTTAAACGTAATAAAGATAATATTCCTGCTGTTGTAAAAACTATTGAATATGATCCAAATCGTACTGCATTTATCTCATTAGTTTGCTATAAAGATGGTGAGAAAAGATACATTCTTACACCAAAAGATTTAAAAGTTGGTGGTGTAATTATTTCTGGTGAAAAAGTTGATATTAAAACTGGAAATACAACAACATTAAACAATATTCCTGAAGGTGCATTTGTTCACAATATTGAATTAACACCAAATAAAGGTGGTCAAATAGTACGCTCAGCCGGTAGTTCAGCTCAAGTATTAGGTAAAGATGAAACAGGTAAATTTGTAATCATTAAATTATCATCTGGTGAAGTTCGTAAATTCCCTAAAGATTCAAGAGCAACAATTGGTATTGTATCAAACTCTGACCATAATTTAGTTAATTTAGGTAAAGCAGGACGTAGGCGTAACATGGGTATTCGTCCTACAGTTCGTGGTAGTGCAATGAACCCTAATGATCACCCACATGGTGGTGGTGAAGGACGACAACCAATTGGTTATGATGCTCCTCGTACACCATGAGGTAAGAGACATATGGGAATCAAGACTAGAAAACAAACTAAATCATCTAATGCCTTGATTATTAGAAGAAGGAACAGCAAATAGGAGGAAACATGTCTAGAAGTAGTAAAAAAGGTGCATATGTAGAACCATCATTAATGAAAAAAGTTATGGCAATTAAAGATGCGCCAAAAAAGAAAAATATAAAAACATGATCAAGAAAGAGTGCAATCTTCCCTGAATTTATTGGTTTAACATTTGATGTTTATAATGGTAAAGAATTCGTACCTGTATTTGTGACTGATGATATGGTAGGTCATAAATTAGGTGAATTTGTACCTACACGTATATTTAAACAGCACTCATCAAATAATAAGGCTGCTGACTCAGCTGCTGCTGCTGAAGCTGCTGAAAAGAAATAGGGGAAGGATAAAAACATATGAAAACAACTATAACACAGAGTTTAATACATGTTTCTTCACAAAAAGCTAATTTAGTTTGTGATTTAGTTCGTTATCAACCTGCAACAAAAGCATTGGTTATTTTAGATAACACACCAAATAAAACTGCAAAATTTATTAGAAAAACATTAAGTTCAGCAATTGCAAATGCAACAAACAACCATGCAATGAATGCAGCCGACCTATATATTTATGAAATAACTGCTAACCAAGGTAAGACATTAAAAAGGATGTTACCTCGTGCTAAAGGTTCAAGCAGTCCAATTCGTAAACGCTTTGTAACAATTAAAATTGTTTTAAGTGATGATAAACAACAAAAGAAAACTGACTTATTAGCAATTAAAACAAGACTTGCAAAACGAAACCAAAGTAAAAAATCTAAATCACCAACAAAATTATCTAAACCAACTATTAATAAAGCAGCACCAACACCAAGAGTTAAATTATTAGACAAGGGAGAGAACAAATAATGGGACAAAAAATCAATCCAAACGGTTACCGTTATGGAATAAATAAAAACTGACAGTCACGTTGAATTGCTAAGGATGCTATTCAAACAGGACAATGATTATTTGAAGATGATAAAATTCGTAAATACTTCTTCAAGAATTATTCATTAGCCAAAATAGATCATGTGGAAATTGAGAGAACCCAATCTACAATTGATTTATTTGTCTATTGTGGACAACCTGGTATCATTCTTGGTAAAGAAGGAGAAAATTTAAAAAAACTTGTTCTTGATATTAATAAAATTGTTGGTAGAAAAATTAAAGTAAGCCCAAATATTTTACAACATACAAATGTAGCATGAAGTGCACGTGTAATAGCACGAGAAATTGCTGATGCTATTGAAAATCGTATTTCATTTAGAAATGCACAAAAGATGGCAATTCGTAAAGTTATGAGTTCTCATGCATTAGGTATTAAAACTAGCGTGTCAGGAAGATTAGGTGGTGTTGAAATTGCTCGTGAAGAAGGATATTCACAAGGTGTTATCCCTATGAACACAATTAGAAGTGATCTTGATTATGCTGTTGAGGAAGCACACACAACATACGGTTTAATTGGTGTTAAAGTTTGGATTAACCGAGGTGAAATATTTAAAAAAGGTTTAAATAATCAAATCATTCCACCAAAGGCAACAGTTGATTTTGGTGGTCGTAGATCACGAAAACCAGTTAACAAACAAGCTAAACTGCAAACAAATGAAAAACCTGTAGATAAAGTTGCAGCACCTATTAAAGAAGTTACAAAGGATGGTAAATAATTATGATGCAACCTAAACGTTTAAAATATCGTAAACCACATCGTACTAAATATGATGGTAAAGCTAAAGGAAATAAATATGTTGCATTTGGCGAATATGGTTTAATGGCAACTCAAGGTAATTGAATAACAGAAAATCAACTTGAAGCACTTCGTGTTGTTTTATCTAAAGCAATTGGTGTTATTGGTAAGATATGAATTCGTGTATTCCCACAATTGAGTTTAACTCGTAAACCATTAGAGGTTCGTATGGGTTCAGGTAAAGGTAATCCAGAATTATTTGTTGCCGTTGTTAAAAAAGGAACAGTAATTTGTGAAATTGCTGGTATCCCAGAAGATCAGATGAAAGAAGCTTTAAGAAAAGCAGGAAACAAATTGAACGTTACAACAAAAATAGTAAAGAGAGGAGAACTACCTCATGAATAAGGAAACAAAAGAATTAAACGCAAAAACAAATGATGAATTATGTGCTTTAATCACTAGATTAAATTCACAACTTTTGGAATCTCGTTTCAAAGTGGCAGTTGGTGAAGTTGACAAAACACATGTTATTAAACAAATTCGTAAAACAATTGCTAGATGCATGTTCATAATAAGTCAACGTGGATATGACATTTCTATTGGTTCACATGGTGTTTACTTTATCAATAAAAAAGATCATAAAATCCAAGACGTAACAAAGAAAGTTCAAAAAGTTTTATCTCAACCTGAACAAGCAACTAAAGATGCTAAAGAACAAACAACTAAAACTACTAAAACAGCAAAAGAGGAAAAAATTAAAAAAACATCAACCACAAAGGGGGCTAAATAATGAACAAAGACCAAAGCAAAAAAATTGAAAGAACAAGACGTAAAACATTTAGAGGTGTTGTTGTTTCAACTAAGATGAATAAAACAATTACTGTTGATGTACAACGTAAATTTTTACACCCACTATATCATAAACAAGTTATTTCAAACAAGAAATATCATGTTGCTGATCCAAAATCAACTTGTGGTGTTGGTGACACTGTAAGAATTATTGAGACTAGACCAATTAGCAAAACAGTATGTTATCGTGTACAGTCTATTATTAGAAAGGCAAAATAAGGAGGGAAGTTATGATTCAATTTATGTCTCGCTTAAATGTTGCTGATAATACAGGTGCACGAAGTGTCGGAGTTATTAAAATTTTAGGTAATTCACGACAACGTTATGCAACTGTTGGTGATGTTGTAAAAGTTAGTGTTAAAGATGCTACACCTAATGGTCAAGTTAAAAAAGGTCAAATGTCTTTAGCTGTTATTATTCGTGTTCATAAACAAGTAAAGCGTCCAAATGGAAATATTGTTAAATTTGATGACAATGCTTGTGTATTAATTAAAGAAGATAAAACACCAAGAGGTTCCCGTGTTTTTGGACCTGTTGCAAGGGAATTACGTGATAGAGGATTTATGCGTATTATTTCTTTAGCACAAGAGGTATTATAAGGAGAAGGTTGATATGCAAAGAATTAAAAAAGGTGATCTTGTTAGGGTTATTAGTGGTGAAGAAACTTCAAAAGAAGGAATAGTTCTTAGTGTTATACCTAAAAAACAATCGGCAATTGTTGAAGGATTAAACATTGTTAAGATTCACCAAAAACCAGATCAAAAAAACAAAAATAAAGGTGGGATCATTTCAAAAGAAGCACCTATTAAACTATCAAAATTAGCTATTGTTGCAGCTAAAGCTCCTCAAGGTATAAGTAAGATTGCTTATCGTATTGATAAGAATAATAAAAAAGTGCGTATTGCTAAAAAAACAAATACAGAAATTGTTGTAGGAAAGAAAAAATAGATTATGAAGAAGTCAAAAATTTATAAAGATAAAATTGCAAAAGCGATGATGGAAGAATTCAAATATACCAACATAATGCAAGTTCCAAAATTGGAAAAAATTTGCATTAATGCTGGTATTGGTGACGCTACAACAGACACAAAAATTATTGAGCAATCCGCAAAAGAGATTGAACAAATAACAGGTCAAAAACCAGTTTTGACAAAAGCTAAAAAAGCTATTGCTACATTTAAAGTTCGTGAAGGCCAACCAATAGGTGTAAAAGTTACTTTACGTGGTGAAAAGATGTGAAACTTTGTGGAAAATTTAGCTAATATTGCTCTACCTCGTGTACGTGATTTTAAAGGTTTACCATTGAATGCATTTGATAATCAAGGTAATTACACAATAGGTATTAAAGAACAAATTATTTTTACCGAAATTAATTTTGATGAAATAAAAAGAGTTCGTGGCTTCAATGTTACATTTGTTACTTCAACAAATAAAAAAGAAGAAACAACAGCTTTATTAAGAGCTATTGGTTTACCAATTATTAAGAAATAGGAAAGGAATAATATGGCAAAAAAATCATTAATTGCAAAACAAAAAAGAGTACCAAAATATAGCACAAGAAAATACAGTCGTTGTGTTCGTTGTGGAAGACCACACGCTGTAAATGGCAAGTTTAAATTATGTCGTATTTGTATGCGTGAATTAGCATACAAAGGTGCAATTCCCGGTTTGAAAAAATCATCTTGATAAGGAGAAAACAAAATGACAGATCCAATTTCAGATTTAGTAGTACGTATTAATAATGCAAACAGAGCTAAAATTTCAACAATTACCTTTAGTTCATCTAATTTGACTAGTTCAATAGCTGAAGTATTAAAACAAGAAGGTTATATTGAAAATTACAAAATTATTAGTCACAACAAAAAGAAATCAACAATAATTAATTTAAAATTCAAAAACTTAGTTCCAGTAATTCACGGAATTAAGCAGATTTCTAAACCCGGATTAAGAGTTTATCAAGAATGTAAAAAACTGCCATATGTTTTGCATGGTATTGGTACTGCAATTATTTCTACTTCAAAAGGTGTTATGACTGATAGAGAAGCGCGAAAAAATAAAATTGGTGGAGAAGTATTAATTTTTGTTTGATAATGAAAGGAGCAAAATATGTCTAGAAAAGGTAATAAATTATTAGATATCCCAAATGGAGTTACAATAACAATTAATGCAAATGTTGTTAATGTTGCTGGTCCTAAAGGTAAATTAGATATTCCATTTCCTAATGTTATAAATGTTAAGGTTGAAAATAATAAAGTTCAAGTATCACGTATTAATGATGAAAAACAAACAAAAATGTATCATGGTACAACTAATTCATTAATTCATAATGCCATTATTGGTGTAACTGATGGTTTTTCAAAAAAACTACATATTGAAGGTGTTGGATATAAAGCAAGTGTGTCTGGCAATAAATTTAATTTAGCAATTGGTTTTTCGCACCCAGTAGTATTACAAATTCCACAAAATGTTACTGTTGTATGTAAAACTCCTACAGATGTTGAAATTTCTGGTTTTGACAAAATTGTTGTTGGTGAATTTGCAGCAAAGATTCGTGAAATAAGAAAACCTGAACCATACAATGGTAAAGGAATTATGTATGTTGGTGAGCATATTATTCGTAAGGTTGGTAAGACAGCTGAAACCACAAAGAAATAGGAGTATAGGATATGAAACGTATTAATTTTGATAGAAAACAACAACGTAAATTGCGTCATAAAAGAATTACTAATACTTTAAAACGCGCCGAAAACAAAAAACCAAGATTGGTTGTTACTAAAACTGACCACCATATTTATGCACAAATTATCGATGATACTTCAGCAAAAGTTTTGGTTTCAAGTTCAACTCTTTCATTGAAACTAAAAGCAGTTAATATAGCTAATGCTAAGAAAATTGGTGCTGATATTGCTCAAAAAGCTAAAGCAAAAAATATAACTGCTATTGCATTTGACCGTGGAGGAAATAAATATCACGGACGCATAAAAGCCTTAGCTGATGCTGCTAGAGAAGCTGGATTAAAATTCTAACGAGGAGAAATTATGGAAGAACAAAAAGAAACTAAAGTAGAACAAACTACAACAGAAAAACCAAAAACAGAAGAAGTTAAAAAGCCTATTCAAACTGTAAAGCAAGTATCAAAAGATACTGCTAATACACAAAAACAAGATTTTAAACGTTTTCGTCCAATAAGAAAAAATAGTGTTGGTGATAATTTTGAAGAAAGAGTTGTTAAAACAAAACGTATTTCCAAGACTACAAAAGGTGGACGTAGAATGCGTTTCAGCGTATTAGTTATAGTTGGTGATAAAAATTGTCATGTTGGTTATGGAATAGGTAAAGCTACTGAGGTTCCAAATGCTATTAAAAAAGCTATTAAGAATGCCCGAAAAAACATAGTAAGAATTCCAATGACTAAAACACATACCCTATATCACGAAATTATTGGACATAAAGGTGCAACTAAAGTTTTAATTAAACCCGCACCTGAAGGTACAGGTATTATTGCTGGTGGTGTAATTCGTGATGTTATTGAATTAGCTGGTTTCCATGATGCATATACAAAAAATTTAGGTTCAAATACCGCATTAAATATGGTAATTGCCTGTGTTGAAGGATTAAGAAATCAATTTATTCCTCATAAAGTAAGAGAACTAAGAGGAATAAATCTTAAAGATAAAAACCAAACTAATGAGAAAAAGGAGTTAAACAATGGAACTAAATAACTTATCTTATACAAAAGGAGCCAGAGGTCATAAACGCCGTACATATGGTCGTGGTTTTTCTTCTGGTTTAGGAAAAACTTCAGGTCGTGGACAAAAAGGACAACATGCGCGTAAATCAGGTAATGTACGAATAGGATTCGAAGGCGGACAAACTCCTGTTTACCGTAAGATTCCAAAAGTTGGATTTAATTCATACAATTTTCGTGATGACATATATGTAGTTTCTTTAGATCAAATAGCCAATATGAAACTTAAAGAGGTTAATCGAAAAACCTTATTAGAAAAAGGTCTTATAGGTAAGAAAAAAATACCAATTAAATTAATTGGTCCAAGAGACTATAAGAAAATAAATGTTGAAGGTATCAATTTTGAAGTTGATATTGCAACAAAGCAAGTAGAAAAATTTATAACATCTAAAAAAGGTAATTTAAAATTAAATAAAAAATAATTGTTTAATAATTAGAAAAAATGATCAAAAAAGTAGAGGATTTTAATACTAATAACTATACAACTCTTAAAGCAGCAATGCATGCCAATAGAGCATGATATAAGTCTCTCAAACGACATTATAAGGAGTTATATAAATCACAATTAAAAGATAAAGATTTAACTTTAGAGCAACAATCTCATATTTTTGATCATTATCAACAAAATTTATCACAAGCTAATACATCATATAAGCAAAACATTAAAAATATTAAATTTCATTTTGCTGATGTAAAAACAAAAGTTTTAAAAAATAATAATACACAAAAAATATTTGATGGTAAAATGTCAAATAAAAATAAAGGTTGAAGAAATTTAATTCAGATTTTTAAGAATAAAAAAGTTCTGTCAGGAATTTTCTTTACTGTATTTTTATTGGTTATTTTCCATATTTGTTCAACAATTACACTTCCAGGTATCAGCATTCCTAAACAATATAATCAAAATGATTTTGCAGGAATGCTTAACTTGCTAGCTGGTGGTGGATTATCAAGGATGTCATTTTTTGCAATTGGTGTGGGACCATACATTACATCACAAATTATTGTTCAATTACTTTCAAGCGATTTAATTGCTCCACTTTCAAGAATCCAAAAACAAGGTGAAAGAGGAAAGAAAAAACTTGAAATCATTACAAGGGTATTAACTTTACCATTTTGTTTTGTTCAATCATATGCCATAATGGCAATGATTTTAAATATGAATAATCAGCAAACAGGCGCGACATTCTCTATTTTTGGTAAATCAAGTATTGCTGAGTTATCAGCCGGGGAAATCTTTGCTTTGATGATGATTTTCACTGGCGGAACATATATTGCTATGTTTTTAGGTGATATGATTACTAAACGAGGTGTTGGTAATGGAGTTACTGTAATTATTTTTGCTGGTATCATATCTGATTTATTTGGAAATTTTGTTTCTGTGTACAATACAATTGCAAGTAAATTTCCACAAACAGAAGCAACTTATACATTAGTAGTTATTCTAACTTTCATAATCTATATGGCCTTTTATTTCCTAGTCTTATTAGTGGTTACATTCATTAATGGTTCTATAAGAAAAATTCCTATTCAGCAAACTGGTGAGGGATTAACAAGTGACGCTAAGAATCTATCATATTTACCAATTAAGTTTAATTCAGCGGGTGTTATTCCAGTAATTTTTGCAAGTAGTATAATGACAATTCCAGCAACAATCGTGCAATTTTTGCAAGAAGGTGATGCTAAATGAGTAATTGAAGAATACTTTACATTGCAATCATGAACAGGTATGAGTTTATATTTTATATTGACAATATTATTTACTTTCTTCTACTCATACGTACAACTTAATCCAACACAAATTCAAGAGAATTTTGAAAAATCAGGTAAATTCATTCCTGGTGTTAAATCTGGGGAAAATACAAGTAAACATATTACTAAAGTATTAAACCGTATCAATTGAATGGGAGGTCCATTTTTAGCTGTAATTGCTACATTACCATATTTTATTTCTAAAGTAGCAGACATTCCTTCTGGTTTAGCTTTAGGTGGAACAGGAATTATTATTGTTGTTAGTGCTTCAATTGAGATTTGAAATTCAATTAATTCTGCTATTACCAATACAGGATATGAGCAAACCAGAAAAACAATTCAAGCCAAATATTTTGATGATAGTGGTAATTATGAATCTGTGGAGGAGTTATGATAAACTATCCAAATATAATTTTTTTAGGCACACCTGGTAGTGGCAAAGGAACAGTAGCTAAACAATTAGTGGAAAAATATGGGTATTTGCATATATCTACTGGTGATATTTTTAGAAAAACTTTAAGTCAAAACACACCATTAGCTGAGCAAATTAAGGAATACATCAAACAAGGGAAGCTTGTCCCTGATGATGTTACAAACAATATGATGAAACAATACATTATTAGTGTAATTAATGATAATAAACATTTTATATTGGACGGATACCCACGAACAATTGATCAAGCAAAATTTTTAAAAAATATTTGTGATATTGATTTTGTTGTTTATTTAAACATTAGTGAAGATTTAGCAACCAAAAGAATAATTGGTCGTAGAAATTGTCCAAAGTGTGGTGAAATTTATAATATATATTTCAAAAAGCCAATTAAAGATAATGTTTGTGATAAATGCAATACACTTTTAATGCAAAGAAAAGATGATAATCAAATAGTTGCTAAAACCCGTTTTCAAACATATCAATCTGCTACTTTACCATTAATTGCTTATTATCAACAACAAAACAAATTAGTTTCTATTAAGGTTGATAATGAAACTAATGTTTTTGCCAAAACTTGTAGTTTAATTGAAAAGTAATGATTAGAATAAAAACTTCTGAAGATATTAAGAAGATTAAAAAAGCATGTGAAATTTGAAAGATAGTTCGCACCGAATTACCTAATTTTGTAAAGCCAGGAATTAGTACACATGAACTTGATATAATTGCTAAAAATTTGATAGAAAAAAATGGAGGAACACCTACTTTTTATAAACTATACGATTTTCCAGGGTACATTTGTATCAGCGTTAATGATGAATTAATTCATGGTATCGGTAATGACTATAAATTGAAACCAAATGATTTAATTACTTTTGATATTGGTGTTACTTATCAAGACCATGTATGTGATGCAGCATTTAGTATGATTGTATCTCCAGGAAATGATCCTGATGCTAATAAAATTTTAAATGCAACATATAAATCACTAATGATGAGTATTAGACAAATAAAACCGCACAATCATGTTGGTGATATTTCTTATAAGACATATGAAGTTGCTAAAGATGAAGGCTTTGAAGTAATTAAATCGTATGCTGGTCATGGTTGTGGTAATCAGGCACATGAAGATCCGATAATTCCTAATTTTGGAACACCTAATTCAGGAATTGAAATAGTTCCTAATATGGTTTTGTGTATCGAACCAATGCTAATGACTAATTCTGATAAGTACAGGATCAAACCAAATAAATGAACAGTATATGCTAAGAATCACAAATTAACTTGTCATTATGAACATATGGTATTGGTTACTTCATTAGGAAGTGAGATTCTTACATTTACAGAAATAGAAAAGAAGCAATTTAAAAAAGTGTTAGAAAATGAATAAAGTTTTTATAATTCACTTTTTGCAAAATTTTATTTCAATCACTAACACAAAGTAATAGTGAATCTTAAAAAATTTGAGCATAGTACAATAAAGATTTATTTTAAGATTAGAAATAAAAAATATTTATAATGAAGGAAACGAATTTAATTATAAAATAGTTAATGTAATGCTAAGACATTACACAATTCGTTAATAAATAAATTATATAAAGTTTTATTACAAAAAAATTTTGTAGTTTTTAGAGAGGAAAAAATGAAAAAAACAAATTTATTAAAATCAGTGCTAATTCCAAGTTTATCACTTGTGTCATTTAGCACGGTAGCTGTAGCTTCTACAAGTTGTTCAAAAAATACAGCAGACGAACCAGACAGCAATTACATGGTAGTTGTTGCACATACTGCATCAATTATATCATTTGTGACTCATCGTAATGATTCAACTATACCATACCCAGATTTACAATATTCGTATGATAAAAGTACTTGAATGAATTATAATGCACCTATTCCAGTTAACAAAGGCGAAAAGATATTCTTTAAGGGTAAAAATCCACACGGACTTAGTTTTGCAGAAAAAGACTATTCAAATTTCGCATTTGCAGGTGAAGTTTCTGTTTCTGGAAGTGTTATGGGTCTTATAGATGAAGGTTTAGGAAAAACAACACAAATTCCACGTAATTTTTGTTTCTATGACTTATTTAGAGATTGTGGTGCAATGCCAACTGTTAATAAAACTTTCCTAAGGAATGCAAAAGGTTTAACACCACATTGTTTTGATGGAATGTTTTATAATTGCTATGAATTAGTTAATGTACCAGATTTTCCTGAAGCAGAGGAATTAGCTGCTTTCTGCTATAATTTTATGTTCTGTGGTTGTGTCTCTTTAGAAAAAGCTCCTAAATTGCCAGGACTTATAGTGTCTGATCATGATTGGGATTACTGCTATGGATCAATGTTCAGAAATTGCACATCATTAAAAGAGATTAAAACTGATTATATTGGTTCATATATGTCTAAGTACTATAATAACTGAGTAGATAACGTAGCTGCAAATGGTGTATTTTATTACAATGGTAAAGATAGTGTTACAGACTTTATGTTACCTTCTACATGAATAAAAAAATCTTTTTAATTAAATAGATAAGAAGATATTACTTAAAGCACAACATTCTACATAATTAGAAGTTGTGCTTTTTGTTTTACTTACATTTATTAACAAAATATAATGGTACTGATAGTAAAATCGGTTATGTTCTAAAATTTACACATTATAACTTATGTATTTCTATGTTTTATATATAATATATATATTATATTATAATATATATATTATAGTGAGTGGATAATGAGCAAAACAGAATTAAAAAACCCAAAAAACGATGAGGAATTAATAAATAGTAGTCCGGAATTACTTCTTGAAGAAGAACAACATATGATGCAAATGGCTCAGGCATATAATGCATCAAGTATTCATGTTTTAAAAGGCTTAGAAGCAGTAAGAAAACGTCCCGGTATGTATATTGGATCAACAGGTACAAATGGTTTACATCACATGATTTGAGAAATTATCGATAATTCTGTTGATGAAATTGCTTCTGGTTATGGAGAAAAAGTTAAAGTAACTTTAACTAAATCTGGATCAATTATTGTAGAAGATGATGGACGTGGTATTCCAATTGATATGCATCCAGAAGAAGGAAAGCCTACAGTTGAAGTTGTTTTAACAATATTACATGCTGGTGGTAAGTTTGATAATAATGCATATAAAACTTCTGGTGGATTGCATGGTGTAGGTGCAAGTGTTACCAATGCATTAAGTAAATGGATGAAGGTTTGAATTGTTAGAAATCATCAACAATATTACATCGATTTTAAGGATGGTGGAAAATTATCAACACCATTAAAAGAGTTGAATAAGGTGGACAAACTTCAAGGTACAACTGTTGAATTCTATCCAGATTTTACAATTATGGAACAAGCTCCTTTTGAACATGATCGAATTATTAGTCGTTTGAAAAAGCTTGCTTATTTGAATAAGAATGCACACTTTATATTTGTTGATGAGCAAATGAATACAACTGATTCCTTCTTTTTCCCAGATGGAATTATCTCATATATTCAAGATATAAACAAAGATAAAAATAAGTTATTTGAAGATGTTATATATGGGGCAAAAGACGTTAATGCAAAGCGTGCTAATAGGTATGATCCAAATAATCCTGACAAACCATTGATATTTAATATCAAAGTGGAAGTCGCTTTTCAATATAACCAATCATATTCAAGTTCTTTATATACATTTTGTAACAACATTGATACTGCTGAAGGTGGTACTCATGAGGAAGGATTTAAAGCAGCACTTATTAAAGTATTAAATAACTATGCTTTAAGGAATAAGTTTTTAAAAGAACAAGATGAAAAATATACAAAAGATGATGTTGTTGAAGGATTAGCTGCTATTGTATCAGTTAAACACCCAGATCCGCAATACGATGGACAAACAAAACAAAAATTAGGTAATACTGAAGTTAGAGCAGTAGTGAATGGTGTGGTTTCTGATGTTTTTGAAAAATTCTTAAATGAAAATCCAAATGAAGCTGCACTAATCATTAATAAAATTAATCTAGCAAAAGAGTCACGGATTCGTTCTCAAGCCGCCAAGGAGGCTGTAAGAAGAAAATCTCCATTTGATTCAAATTCATTACCTGGTAAATTAGCAGATTGCTCAACTAAAGATCACACAATTAGTGAACTATATATTGTCGAAGGTGATTCAGCTGGTGGTAGTGCTAAATTAGGTAGAGATCGATATTACCAAGCAATTTTACCTTTAAGAGGTAAAATATTGAATGTTGAGAAAGCTAAAACTGAACGTATTTTTGAATCTGAAGAAATTAATGCCATGATTACTGCCATTGGTGCTGGAGCAGTTCCAGAATTTGATGTTTCAAAGATTCGTTACGACAAGGTTATTATCATGACTGATGCTGATGTTGATGGTGCCCACATTCGGATTCTATTATTAACATTTTTCTTTAGATATATGAAACCATTGATTGAGCAAGGTCATGTGTATGCAGCTATTCCACCATTATATAAGTTTGTAAATGATAAGAAAATTTCATATGCCTATAGTGATGAGGAATTAGAAACATTAAAAGCAAGTGCTAAATCTGGTAAAATTGATATTCAAAGATATAAAGGTCTTGGTGAAATGAATCCAGAACAATTATGAGAAACAACAATGGACCCAACAGTAAGAAAGCTTCATTGTTTCTCAATTGAAGATGCTATTGAAGCAGACAAACAATTCTCATTCTTAATGGGTGATGATGTATTACCTAGAAAAGAATTTATTTCTAAGAATGCAAAGTTTGTTAAGAATTTAGATATTTAATATTAAAGGAGTATAAATATGATTTGTAAAAATTGTGGTAATGATGTACAACCAAAAATGTCTGCAGGACAAATTATTTTTACGATAATTCTTTGTATATTTTTTGTAATACCTGGTATTTTATATGCTTTTATTTGTAAAAAAGTAACATGTCCTGTATGCGAAAATAATGTATATGTAAAAATAAACAACAATGATAATAAAGATATCACCAGTAAGAAGAAATAGGTGGAGAGTAAATTGTTATGACAAATAATCACGACGAAAATTTAATAAAAGAACAATTAGCTAAAACTAAGATTATTGAACGACCAATAATTAATGAATTGAAAAATTCATTTTTGGAATATTCAATGTCTGTTATTGTTGCACGTGCATTACCTGATGCTCGTGATGGTTTTAAACCAGTTCACCGAAGAGTTTTATATGCTGCATATGGATTAGGAATGACTTCATCTCGTCCACACAAGAAATCTGCACGTTTAGTCGGTGAAGTTATTGGTAAATATCATCCACATGGTGATACTGCTGTATATGAAACAATGGTTCGTATGGCACAAGATTTCTCAATGCGTTATATGTTAATGGATGGACATGGTAACTTTGGTTCTATCGATGGTGATGGTGCTGCTGCTATGCGATATACAGAAGCTAGAATGTCAAAGATTGCAGATACCATGCTTGAAGACATCAATAAGAATACTGTTGATTTTGTTGATAATTATGATGGTAGTGAATCTGAACCAGTAGTTTTACCTTCATTATTTCCTAATTTATTAGCTAATGGAACAAATGGTATTGCTGTTGGTATGGCAACTAATATCCCTCCTCATAATTTAACTGAATTAGTTGAAGCAATAAAATTAGTAGCTAACAACCCAGAAGCAAGTATTGATGAAATCAAAACTGTATTACATGGTCCTGATTTTCCTACAGGCGCCCAAATTATTGGTGCTAAAGGTATTGATGACTATTTCCGTACAGGTCGTGGTAGTGTTATTATTCGTGCTAAAGGAACATACACTACAAATGAATCTACTGGTAAATCTACAATAATCTTTACTGAAATTCCATACCAAGTTAATAAGACAACATTAATTCAAAGAATTGCTGAATTAGCAGCTAATAAAGAAAGTGAAGAAAATGGTATTAGTGGTATTGCTGATTTAAGAGATGAATCTTCTCGTGAAGGTATTCGTATTGTTATTGAAACAAAACGTGATGTATCACCTGAAGTATTAATGAATCAATTATATAAGAAGACACAGTTACAAACATCCTTTGCAGCAAATATGTTGGCTTTAGTTAATGGTGAACCTAAATTAATTAACATTAAAGATGGAATACAGATATATATTGATCACCAATTACATGTTTTAAATCGTCGTGTAAATTTCGATTTGAATGCAGACAAAGAACGTCAACACATTTTAAATGGTTTGCACATTGCCATGAGTAATATTGATGAAGTTGTTAAGATTATTCGTAATTCATCAAGTGATGAAGCAGCAATCAATGAATTAAAAACAAAATTCAAACTTGATGATAAGCAAACTAAGGCTATTCTTGATATGCGTTTAAGAACATTAAGCGGTCTAGAACGTGAAAAAATTGAAACAGAATTGAAAGACTTAGAAGTAGAAATTAAAGATTTTGAAGATTTATTGAAAAACAAAGATCGTCAAATTCAAAATATTATTGAACGTTTAGAAGCATTAAATAAGAAATTTGGTGATTCAAGACGAACAATGATTGATGCTGAATCAAATGTTGATATTTCTGATGAAGATTTAATCAAAAAGACTGATATTTTATTAACAATGTCTTCAAGAGGATATTTAAAACGTTTACCAATTGATACATATCGTGTACAACATCGTGGTGGTGTTGGTGTAATTGGAGCTACAACATATGAAGATGATGATGTAAGTCGCATTATTATAGCAAACACTCATACTGATATATTAATTTTCACAAACAAAGGAAAAGTATATCGTATGCGTGGTCACCAATTCCCACAGGGAAGTAGAATAAGTAAAGGTCTTCCAGCAATTAGTTTTATGCCTGGAATTGAAAAGGGTGAAAATGTTATTACATTATTGCCATTAACTAACTATGATGAAAACACATATTTATTCTTTGTCACAAAGAATGGTATTGTTAAGAAGACAAATATTTCTGAATTTGTTCACATAATGCGTAATGGAAAACGTTGTATTACATTAAAAGAAGGAGATTATTTATTTGATGTATTACAAGTTATTGATACTGATGAAATTATTATTGGTGCAAGCAACGGCCAAGCCATTAGATTTGATCATACTAAAGTAAGAGCTATGGGTCGAACTGCAGCTGGTGTAAGAGGTATGAAATTAGACCAAGGTTCGCATATTATTGGTGTTTCAACTAATAAACAAGGTGAATATATTTTATCCATTGGTGCTAAAGGTATTGGTAAACTAACACCAATTACTGAGTATCGTTTAACAAATAGAAATGCTAAAGGTGTAAGGTCTTTAAAAATAACACCAAAAACTGGAAACTTAGTAGCAACCAAAGCTGTTGATTTAGATGATGAAATATTAATCATTACTACAAAGAACAAAATTATCCGTATTCTAGTTAACCAAATCCGCGAAACCGGTAGAAATGCGAGTGGTGTTAAACTTATAAATACAGAAAATGAAGACAAAGTAAGAGATATCGCTGTATTTAAAAAAGGTATTTTTGGTAGTGAAGATCAAGAAGAAAAAGAAACCATTTCTGCTTAATAATTTGTGCAAAAAGTAATACCACTTTAAATTTAAATACTATTACAGAGAACTAAATGTTAAAAGATATTAAACATTAATTTTGTGTTATTTTTTACGTTTTTGTTTATCAATTTTAATAATTGAATCAATTATTGAATTATTTAAGGTGGTAAGATTCTCGTTTGAGATTTTCTTAAATACCCTAATTGTTGATAAAGCACTGCCTGCAATAATTCCATCTCCTAACTTGATGGAATAACCTTTGTCAGCCATATCAAATACTCTTAAACCAGATATTAATGCTGTACAAATTTTATGTGTGCAAGATGATTTTGCACCATCACAAACACATAATGAATTTGAACATAAACATAAACTAATGATACTGTCAATTTTATTACTATTCATACCCAATTGATATGCTAGACCTGCTAATGTTGCTGGTACTGCTGCAATTACACTTCCACAAAATGCAGATAAGTGGCCAATATTTTTTTTAATCATTCACACAATAAAATTAACTAAAGCTAATGATTGTAAATATCTTAGGTAAGGAATTTTTCTGTGGGTATACAATTGGTATTGAGGAATGGTTGAAGTTAATCCATGATCACCACTTCCACAAGATGTAGCAACAGGTAGTGTTGCGCCATTCATACGAGCATCAATAGCTGCAGCAGTATTTAAAATAATCCTTTGATATAGGGAAGAGTCATTAGTCATTATTTTTAGATAATTTTCTGTAAAAGAACCAGGGATAATATTAACTATGCCATAATTTGCAATTTTCATGTTGATTTCGGATATTTTATTTAAATAATTTAAATCTTTAACGGTGCATGATTTAACGAATCGCATAATATCAGCAAATGTAATTTTATCAAGCTGTTTTAATTCTGATGTTTGTTTTTTCTTGATATCTTTTATTCCATTATTTACAATATAGTGATCATTTTTCTTAATATAAACAATGTAATCATGATAATGCGAAATTAGTGACTCTACAGTAACATTATTATTAGTTGTTACCACTACTTTTGCATATACAGGATTAACATTTTTTCCGATTTTTATAATAACTTTATCATCATTAATTAATTTCTTAGCTTCTAATTTTTGTTTTGGGGTTACAGTTGAAAATATTTCAAGTTTACGTTTTGGATCGGCAATCATTGCACTCACAGCAGCAATCATTTTTATACCACATACCCCTAAGTTAGGAACACCAACACGGAATACATTTTTAAAGACAAATGGTGAAACCTCTACAACAATTTTCTTGTATATTGCACTATTACAAGATTTTTTTATTAGTTTAGTGCATGAAGCAACTGCATACCCTATTAATCCAATTTCAGTACAACCATATGCTGTAGAAACTAGAGAATGTAATTGCTTAATCATTATTTTCTTATCAATCATACACTTTTATTATAATATGAATTCATTACAAGTTAATGTCATTTTAGTAGCTTTTTATAAAGCATACTAAAGATAATAAAAAAGAACTTAAATCATAAATTCAAATTGATTGAATTAGGCAAGATATTTAGTTAAAAATTAAATAATATTTCTTTTAGATAATTCACTTCTAAAAGTATCTGCTAGTTTGTAATTTTTATCATTTAGTGCTGTAATTCAATTATCAATTATTTTTTTAGAATCAGTAAATTCAAGAGGATTTTTGTGTTTGATACCTAAGATACTAAACATGCTGATTAATGAATTGACATTCTCATTAATTTCATCATATTTTTTAGTTTTTATTAAGTTAGGTAAATTCTTAGTATAAGATCAAATTACTGAGATCATATTTGGGAAATCCAAATCATTTTCAATTGCATTTACAAATAATTCAGGAAGTTTGGCTTTGTTATTATATTCAAAATTATTTTTATTTGCATATAAATTAATTAATGCATTATTAATAGACTTAAATATTTTTAAAATTTCATTCTTTGATATCTCTAGATTGTCAAAAGAAAAATTTAATGGATTTGTATATTGAGTTTGGAAAAAGAACCAGCGAATAGTGTTAGCATCGTATTTTGCAAGAATGTCTTTAGCTAATATAAAGTTGTTTAATGATTTAGACATTTTCTTATTATCAACATTTATATGTCCAACATGCATTCAACATTTTGCAAGACCAATATTATTTAGCACAATATTTTGAGCATTTTCATTTTCATGATGTGGAAATTTTAAATCAACACCGCCACCATGAATAATTGTTTGCTTGCCAATATATTTATTAATTAAGTACACACATTCAGTGTGTCAGCCCGGTCTTCCATGTTTATTTCATGGGGATTTTCATCCTAAACCAATGTCTGTTTGTTTTCAAAGTGCAAAATCCAATGGATATTTTTTCTTATTATCATTTTCTTTTCTTACTCCATCAAGGAGCATATCAATTTTTTGATGTGATATAACCCCGTAGTTATTTATTGATTTAATATCAAAATAAACATCACCATCAACAACATATGCATATTTTTTATCAATTAGTTGTTTAATAAAATCAATAATTCCTTCAATATTTTCAGAAACTTTTGGTAACAGATCCATATGTAATACATTTAGTTCATCAATTATTTTTAAGTATTCTTGATAATAATGTTCTGATACTTCATTTTCTGGTTGGTTTAATTCAATACTACGATTGATTATTTTGTCATCAATGTCAGTGATATTATGAACATAAATAACATTTTGATTAATATGCTTTAAATATCGATATAAGACATCAAAAGTAACTAAAGGTCTTACATTTCCAATATGAACATCATTATAAACAGTAGGACCACAATTATATATTGAGATTCTATTTTGATCCATATTTATAAATTTGTTTGTTGAAGAATCTTTAATTTTTAACATAATTATTTATTTCAAATATTATCATATATTAATTTAATACCAAGTTTTTGTGCTTTTTCAAGCTTTGAACCACCATTTTCACCAACAATTAAATAATCAGTAGTTTTATTAACTGAATTGGTTACATTGGCATCATATTTTTGAATTAGTAGTTCTTTAATTTTATCTCGTGGAATATCAAAGCTGCCTGTTATACAAAAACTCTTTTGATAGTATTCACTATCTTTGTTTTCGATAGTTACATAAGTTCTAGATATGTAATCAGTATTTACACCTAATTTTTTTAAACTTTCTATTAATTTCAAATTATTCTTATTATGAAATCAATCATAGATTGAAGTTGATACAACATCACCAATATCTTTTAAAGCAATTAATTCTTCTTTTGATGCATTAGCCAAAGCATCAATATTCTTAAAATGTTTAGCTAAAAATGTTGCGGAAATTAGTCCGACATCTCTAATTCCCAATCCAAAAATTAATCTTTCTAATGAATTAGTTTTTGAGTTTTGAATTGATTCATTAATTTTATTAAATACTTTAAATTTATTGTTTAAGATTGTAGTAATGATTTCTTGACGATGATTATTTAAGTTATAAATGTCTTCAACACATTTTATGTAACCTAAATTAAAGTATTTAGTGATTGTTTTTTCACTTAAGCCTTCAATATTCATAGCGTTTTTAGAACAGAAATGAATAATTGATTGGATCAACCTTGCTGGACATGAAGTATTAACACAATATTGATCAACTTCACCTTCAATTTTTTCTAATTTAGAATTACAGATAGGACAAACTGTTGCTAAAGTAAAAGGTTTAGAATTAATTGGACGTTTATCTAAAACAACTTCTTTAACATAAGGAATAATTTCTGCAGCCTTGAAAATTTTAACAGTATCACCAACTCTTATATCTTTAGACAAGATATACTCTCCATTATTTAATGTAGCAGCAGAAACAATTGAACCAGATAACTCGACAGGTTTTAAATTAGCAACATATGTAATTTTTCCAGTCCGACCTACATTGGTTTGAATTGAAAGAATTTGTGTTTCAGCCTCCTGTGGGATAAATTTATAAGCAATCGCTCAATGTGGAAATTTTGATGTTGTTCCTAATTTATCATAATAAGCAATTAAATTTTCTTTTAATACTGCACCATCAATTGGGTAATCTAAACTATATTGATTTTCTTCCAATCATTGAATTTTTTTATATGCGTCAACAATGTTTTTGCATTCAACAGCTTCTTTTGCAGTGTTAAAACCATATTCCTTTAATTTTTTAATTACTTGGCTCTGTTTTGTAATATTTAAATTCTTAATATCATTAAAGTTAGGAATATAATAAGCAATCATTTGCAAATTACGTTGTTTAACATGTTCAGGATCTAGTCTTCTTAATGTTCCACTTGCGGCATTTCTTGGATTTGCAAACTTATTTTTATCTTCTTTAATTGAATCATTAATAAGTTTAAATTGTTTATGGGATATAAAAATTTCACCACGAACTTCAAACCGGTCAAAATCATTGTTTATTGTTTGTGGTATTGATTTAATCATTCTAATGTTGGTTGTAACATCTTCACCAGTTTTACCATCACCCCTAGTGATTCCTTTAAATAATTTTCCCTTTTGATAAATTAATGAAATGCTTAAACCATCAAGTTTAGGTTCAACATAATATTCAACTTCCTGTTTAATATCAAAACCTAATAATTTTTTTATTGTCTCATCAAAATGATTTAATTCATTAAAATTGAATGCATTTGATAATGATAGCATTGGTAATTCATGACTGATTTTTTTAAACTTATTATCAACTACTCCACCAACATTACTTGTAGGTGATGATTTAGAATAAAATTCTGGAAATGCCTTTTCAAGTGCATTTAATTCTTTTAAAGATAAATCATATGTTGTATCTGATACTGTAGGTTTTTCTAATCCATAATATTCATATTCTCATTGACGAAGTTTTTTACGTAAAAAATTTATTCTCTGTCTAATAACAGTTTTTTCGTTTATATTTTTTGTTTTATGAGCACTAATGTTACATATTTGTTTAACTATATCAACACCACTTAAATATTTTTTAAAATCAAATCCATCATTATTGATTTGATCAATCTTTGTTAATTGTTCATCAATATTTGATTTGTAATGATTGAATAAAATATCTAAATATTGTTTATTCAGATTAAGATTGTCTTTATTAATAAGTGATAAATATGATTTGATATCAAAATCAAAATTATTTTTAGCTATCTTATCCTGAAAGAATTTAATGTCATTCATCTTTAATATTTTGTTTTATTTTTAATTGCTTGTGATAATGTTTCGTTATCTGCATAGTTCAATGCAGAATTAATTGGTAAACCAACTGCTAATCGATAGAATGATACACTAGGTAAAATTTCTTTAATTATATTTTTTAGAAAAAAAGCAGTAGCTTCACCATTAGGAGTTCAGTTTGTTGCAAAAATAATTTCATTAAACTGTTTTTTCCTTAATTGTTCAATTAATTTTTTTATAGTATCTTTATTTAAACCATTATTTTTTTTGACATTAATTTCATCATGTAATACAAAGTATAGCCCACTATATGTATTTGTATCTTCTATTTTTTGTAAATCTTCTGATGATGAAACAATACATAGCTTATTTTGGTCTCTCAAATCATTACTACAAATATTACATATTTCACTTAATGAAATATTCTGGCATTCTTTGCAAAAATGTAATGATTGTCGTAATTTTATTATTTGTTCAGATAGTTCATTTATGAATTCGTCTTTTTGATTTATTAAAAAATAGCAAATCTTTTCAGCTTGCTTTTGACTTACACTTGGAAAAGATTTTAATAATTGAATTAGTTGATTGAATTCATTAAATTCACTCATAATTAGAACATTCCATTACCAGATGGAGCTATTTCTTCTTTTTGCTCATTAACTAAAGCTATAGCACTATTAATTGCTTCTGTAATCATCTCTTGCAATGTAATAGTATCTTCTGGATCAACTAACACCTTATTAATTGTTAAGCTAATGATTTTTAAACCACCTGTTATTTTAACAATAACAGAGCCATTTGAATAGTCATATTCAAATTCTTTTTTATTAAATTCCTCAAGCTTTTTTTGCATTATTTTAGCCTGTTGCATTAAGTTATTAAAGTTCATATTTTCTCTTTGCTTTTATGATATATTATATTTTAGTATAAAATATAATAAGCAATAATATTTGATATGAAAAAACAAGAAATTTTCTTTCAGGAAGAGTTAGATAGGATACAAGAACTAATTAATGCTAAAGATTATGCTAAGGCATTAGAAAAAATTAAAGATGTAAAAGTAAATCATTTTTGAACAATGAAACAAAATGAAGTTCTTAATCAACTTGATAGTGTAGTTACAAGAATGTATGCAGTGAGTGTTAATAATGAAAATATTAACAAAATGACAAAAAAAGAAATTTTAAACGAAGCATTAGTTAAAAACAAACTTAATTTAAGCTTAATTGATGCACTTATTAATAAATTTTCAGATAAGATTGATAAAGATGATATTGACTTATATATAGAAACTTGATTAAATAGTAAGACTATTAATAGTGTTGATAAATATTATGTTTTGTCTGCATTAAAAACAATAGATAAGTTTGCTGAAAATAAGTTAAAAGTTTATAATTCAAATTTAAATAAAACCATTCAAATTATCCTTAGGGATTGAGATGAGGATTTTCACAATATCAAATATTATCAACAAGTATTTAATAACATCGAGAAATATTTTTTTAAAAATCCTTCTTATATTAAATTTGCAGAATCAATTATTGATTCAATATCAATGTGACATTTTGGTATAGCAACAGATATTGACCATAATAAATTAGCAAAAAATATAATTGAATATATTGAATTTTTAACTCAAAATAAAGAAATTAAAGACATGCAATTTTTCAAATGAATTGAAGCAATTTTACGAAAGCAAAAAATATAAATTTATTGCTATTATTCTAATGTTTAAATTAATTAAATCTATTTAATAATTGCTTGATGATTTGTTTAACATCTTCATATGGTTTTTTTGAATTTAAATCAATACCTAATATTTTAATTGTATCCAATGGTGATAGACTTGATCCGCTGCTCAAAAATTTAATGAATTTATTTAACATACTTTTATCACCATGGTATATTTTATAGGCAACAATAAAACCACATATTTGACCTATAGCATATTTATAAACATAAAAATTACCTGCATAAAAATGAGGAATTCTTAAAATAGTAGATAAATAGTATTTATAAGGTTCTTTTTTGAATTTTAAAAGCTTAGTATCACTTAAATTTTCATATTTCATCAACATTTGTAAAAATAAATTTTTAATGGTGTCAGTTGCAAAAGGCTGCATACTATTTATCATTTTATTTGCTTCGTATTCAAAATTAGAAAATTCAATTTGTCTTGTTGTAGAAGCAAAGAAATTATCTAATAATCTTTTTAAATAGAAGTTTGTCATAGTTTTATCATTTTTGTATTTGTTTAATAAATACAAAATTAATAGTGTTTCAGTTGTGATACTTGCTATTTCTGCATAGAATATACGTGTGTCAACATATACATCTTGTGCTTTACAAGAATAATATGAATTCATTGAGTGTCCCAACTCATGTGTTATTGTTTCCACAGAACTCATTGTTCCATCAAAATTCATTAAGATATAAAATTTATCTAATCCTTTGATGCCACCTATAGAATAAGCACCAGTTAATTTGTTCTTTTTAGGCAACCAAGATATCCATCTTTCATTAAATGCAGTTTTTATATGTGATAAGTATTCTTTTCCTAATGGTGATAAAGCATCTAAAACAATATTTTGTGCTTCTTTAATAGTTACCCTTACTGGTTTTGAAACAAGATCCATAGACATATCCCATGGTTCTAATTCCTTAACTTTTAATTGTTTTGTCAATAGGTTTTTAATTTTAGTTCTATATGCTGAATAAATTGATTTAAAACTTTCGACATTCTTATAAATATTCAAAATTAATGATTCATCTATTTCATCAGCGAATGCAGATGCACTAACATAATCTTTGAAGCCACGTAATTTAGCTGCAGAATTATATCTTAAATATGTGTAATACAAAGTTTGTGTTAATGTATTAGCAATTTCATCATAAGCCAAGTTAAAATTAATTCAAGTATTTCTTCTTAGTACTCTATCATTTGATTTTAGGTATTTAGTTACATCACTTATTGTGATGATTTTATTTAGCTTTCCATTCTTATCAGCGGCTGGTTTAAATTTCAAATCACTATCGGTAAGTGTAGAAAATACATGAGCAACTCCGCCATTTGCTAAGGAAATTTTTGTCAATGCTTTTTCAACGTTAGGTTCCAAGATATGTGGTTCCAATTTAAGAATACGATCAAATCCTATTTGATATTTTTTTAAATTTTTATCTTTTAGATAAGATTGAATAAGTTTCTTATTTTTAATAACAATGTTAGTATAATCAGACATTTGTGATGATATTTGGTTATCAATCATATTTATTTTTTGTGAATAACCTAATCACTTTGTGTTAATTAAATCTGTATTTAAATTATTACTTACATAATTAGACAAACGGTTTTCAAGTATTTCCAATTCATCATTAACTTTTAATCATTGCTTAAAGTTGTTAATATTTTTATAGAAATTTGGATAAAGATTTAAAACTTGTTTTTGTTTATTTACTCATGTATTAAATAAGAAATCATAACTTTTGTTATTTAATAAATGATCAAGGTCTCATTCATATTTATTATTTTTTTGCATTTATTTCTTTAACTTCCTTATTAATATTTAACCCATAAATAATTCCTGATGCAATTGAGAGCACACAAGCTATTAAATGGAATAAGTTTATTGCATAGAATATATATAAATATTTATTCACTATATCATTAGGGAATATACCAAATACAAAAAGAGTAGTAATAATAGCTATCATCTGAATGATTGTTTTTAATTTTCCTCAAATATTAGCAGCAACTACAATTCCTTTTGAACTAGCATACATTCGCATTGCATCTACTATAATATCACGACAAATCATTACAATTGGAATAAACATTGGTATAGAATGATTAACTGTTAAAGTAATTAATACGCCATTAACCAATATTTTATCAGCTATTGGATCTCATAGTTTACCAAAATTGGAAATCCAGTTATATTTTCTAGCTAAATAACCATCTAGTCAATCTGTCGCTGATGCAACAATAAAAATACATCCAGTAATAATATAAGCAACAGGAATATTTAATTCTACACCAAGCACCGAATATTTATATAGTGGTTTACAAAAGACGCTACCTTTAACACTATAAAGACAAGCAAATAGTATAGCTAATACTGCAAAAATTATTCTAATGATAGTAAGTATATTAGGTATTGATTTTTTAGCAATTTTTTGCATGTTAAAATTTTATTTTACCTTCATATCTTGGGAATGGAATTGCATCACGAATGTTATCTAATCCCAATATGTACATAATTAAACGTTCAAATCCTAAACCAAATCCAGCACTTGAATTATACCCATATTTTCGCAAATCAAGATATCATTGAATTGATTCTGGTTCAATTTTTTTATCTTTAATTTGTTGTTGAAGTTTTTCCATATCATCCTCACGTTGACTTCCACCAACAATTTCACCAACACCAGGAACTAATAAATCAGTAGCAGCTACAGTTTTGTTGTCATCATTGATTTTCATATAGAATGCTTTAATATCTTTTGGATAGTTGTATAAGAATACTGGAGCATTATATATCTTCTCACAAATATATCTTTCATGTTCACTTGCTAAATCTTTACCAAAGTAAATATTTTTATCTTCAAAGTTATAGCCATCAGATACAGCTTTTTTTAAAATGTCAATACCTTCTGAATATGAAATTCTAATGAATTTCTTTTCAACTAGATTTTTTAGTCTTTCAAGAATTTGATTATTGTTTGCTGCAAACAATTCAATAACATCACGGCATTCATTTAACATATCTTGAACCACAGTTTTAATAAATGCTTCAATTATTGGCATTAATTGTTCTAGGTCAATAAATGCAATTTCAGGTTCTACCATTCAGAATTCAGCTAAATGACGATTTGTGTGTGATCGATCAGCTCTAAATGTTGGACCAAATGTATATACTCTACCTAATCCTTGTGCATAGCTTTCAGCATTTAATTGGCCGGAAACTGTTAATTTAGCTTGTGGAATAAAGAATGGTTTTTCTTTATCTTCCTGAATAATAAAACTTTCACCAGCACCTTCACAATCATTAGATGTTAAAATTGGACTTGAGACTCAATAAAAACCATTTTCTTGAAAGAATCTATGAATAGCATATGCAAGTTTACTTCTCAATTTAGCAATTGCTTGAATAGCACGTGTTTTACTTCGAAGATGCGCATTTTCACGTAAAAATTCCATTGTATGTTGTTTTTTTTGCAATGGATAATCTTCATCTGCTTGTTTTAATAAAAGAAATTCATCAGCAACTATTTCGTATCCTAAACTTACTCTTTCATTTTTAGAAATCTTACCAACAACTTGAATTGCTGAAGCAATTCTTGCAGACTTAGCTGATTCAAAATTTTTAGTTGTTTCTTTTTTATAAACAATTTGAATATTTGCTAATGTGCTACCATCATAAGCTTCAATAAAGCCAATTTTACCACTATCACGGTTTGTTCTAACTCAACATTTTAAACAAATTTGATTATCTTGTTGTTTATTTTCAATTATTTTTTGAATTTGCTTTATCTGAATTATTTTCATAGTCTAATATATTATATTAATACTAGTATATTAACCAATTTTAGATAATTTATGGTATTATAGAAATAAATGCAGATGTAATTCAATGGTAGAATATGGCCTTGCCAAGGCTAGTATGCGGGTTCGATTCCCGTCATCTGCTCCATAAAACAAATAATTAAATATATTAATGATAAAAAAACTATCTACATCATTTCACAATATAAATCATAGTTTCTTTTTATCTCTTTTGGTAGCTGCATTTATTCCGACAATTTATATAACTACAAGAATATTTTGACTTAGATATATTGATAGTTCATCATATAGTATTGCTGGGCAATTATCATGAGTTAATTTGATTTATGAAGTTTCTAATGAAGCCATTATTTTTCCGCTATATTATCTTATTGGAAATGTAGTTAATAACAAAAGAGAATTAAGAAATCGAACAAAAAGTTGTTTAATTTTAATTTCCGCCATTTACGTTTTAATATCTACAATTGTTATTGCTTTTGTTAGTCAACTTCTACAATTAATTGCTACTGATAAAACCATCATTGATGAATCAATAATTTATATAAGACTAGAAGCAGTTGCTAACATATTTATAGCATTAAGTCAATTTACATTAGTAGGCTTATTAATTATAGGTAGGAAAAAACTATTCTATATATTAAGTGTCATTAAGTTGTTTCTATTAGTTACACTTGATTTATTTTTAATATCACCATATATAATTTCTGCTAAGTTAGGTGTAAATGGCATTGCAATTTCTAACATTGTTATTAATTTTTTGCTTTTCTTTGTAGCATTATTTATGCTCGTAAAAAATGATGTAAATATATTTAATAAAGAAAAAATAAATTGAATTTGATTTAAGGAATTTGTTAAATTAGCTTGAATTTCGGGATTAGAATCATTAATTAGAAATTTGGCATATATGCTTATGGTTGTTCGGATGGTTAATGTGATTGATGAACAAGGGGTATATTGAGTTGCTAATAATTTTATTTGAGGGTGAATATTATTACCAATTATTCAACTTGGTGAATTAATTAAAAAAGAAATTTCAATAAATAAAGATGCAATCAAAAACAACACATTAGGTTACATCCTAATAACATTAATAATTGTTTGTATTTGATGTATTTTAATTCCAATATATAAACCATTTATGAAGTATGTTCTTAATTTTCAAGATGTGGATAAATTATTCAAACTAACAATGGTTTTATTTGGATTTTATATTCTATATGCAATTCAAAATATATTTGATGCAACATTTTATGGTTTAGGCAAAATAAATTATCTTTTATTTGAATCTGCATGTACCAATTTAATTTATTACAGTGTGGCATTCATACTTTATTTTTATGGGATTTGAAAACCAACATTAACTAATATTGCATTATTATTTGGTATTGGAAATGCTTTCGATACAATAGTATCATTATCTGCATATTGATTTTTGCTAAAAAAGTTACATATAAATATTTGTGATGTTGAAATAAATATCAATAAATAGATTTATATCTCATTGTTTAATTTATTACAATATTTATGACATTTTATATATGAAAAACATTGTAAGTCTAATCAAACAATTTGATTACTATGATACACATGCACATGTTAATTTTTCACCAATGCGTGAACAAGCTGATGAAATTTTAAATGATTGTTCAAATCAAAGTATATTAGTTAACAATATTGGAACTGATGAAAAGGATTCTTTAGTTGCTTTTAATCAAGCCAAAAAATACAAAAATGCTTTTTGTTCTGTTGGTTTTCATCCAGAATCATTTGGAAATTATACACCGGAACAATGCAGTAATTTTATTGAAGATATTTTAAAACAGAATGATGGGAATATCATTGCTGTTGGTGAATGTGGTTTAGATTATACTGATGAAGTTGATAGACAAAAGCAAAAACAAGTATTCATTAAAATGATTAATCTTGCTAAAAAGTATAATTTGCCATTAATAGTTCATGTTAGGAAAGCACACGATGATGCAATTGAGATATTAGATCAATATGCTAAAGGAATCAGAAAAGTTATTCATTGTTTTGTAGCAGAACCCGAAATTGCAAAAAGATATTTAGAACTTGGTGATTGCTATATTTCAGTTACAGGGATTATTACATTTAAGAAAAAAGTTGAAGATATATTAGCATCACTAAAAATTATTCCTATTGATAAATTATTGATTGAAACTGATTGTCCATTCTTAACTCCTGAACCATATAGAGGTAAACAAAATAAGCCACAATATATAAAATTAGTTTTTAATAAAGTAAAAGAACTATATGCAATTGATGAAGATAAACTAATTAAACAATTGCAAAATAATGCAATAAAATTTTTTGAGGAAAATAAAAAGTAGCAAATTGCTACTTTTATTTAATTTAATAATCTTTTTTTAAACGTTTGTAATAAGCTTGTGGATGTTTGCATACTGGGCATATTTTTGGTGCTAATTTACCAGCAAATACATTTCCACAATTCATACAAATCCACTTTTCAGTAGTTGCAGATTTAAATGTTGTACCTTTTTTAAGTGAATTTGCAAGACTTACATATCGATTGTAATGTTCTTTTTCAATTTCACCTACTGCACTAAATAAAGATGATATTTGTAAATATCCTTCTTGTTTAGCAGTTTTAGCCATTTCACGGTACATATGAGTTGTTTCTTCATATTCACCATTAGCAGCATCTATCAAATTTTCTAAAGTATTAGGAATTTGATTATTTTTTGAAAGGAGTTTAAATCAAATCTTGGCATGTTCTTTTTCGTTGTTCGAACTTTCAGCAAAAAAGCTTGCTATCTGTACAAAACCATCTTTCTTAGCTTTTGAAGAATAGTATTGATACTTAACGCAAGCTTTGCATTCACCTTCAAAAGCTTTTAGTAAGTTTTTGAAAGTTTTAGAGTTTTTAAAGTCCTTAGATTTTTTATCTACGACTTTTCTTTGCATTTTTCTTTGCAGATTTTTTTGCTGGTCTCTTTGCAACTTTTTTGCTTGATTTTTTGCAACATTTGCAGCAAGATTTTTTTGCAACTTTTTTGCTTGATTTTTTTCCGATTTTCTTTGTAGTTTTTTTCATAACAAGATTAATTATAATAAATTTAATTAAATTATTATGAAAAAATTTAAGGCAAATTTTTTTATTGATCCTGTTTTAAATAAAATAGATTTTAGTGATGAAAACAATTGAATGATTGAATTAGTTAACACACCAGAGTTCAAACGTTTAAATCGTATTCATCAATTAGGTGTTACATATGTAATTTTTCCAACTGCAACACACAATCGTTTATCACACAGTTTAGGTGCATATGAATTAGTAAGAAGATTTATTAAGCATTTACATTTAGATGTTATTAATCCTTTCGAATCAAAACATTTATTATGTGCAGCATTATTACATGATTTAGGTCATGGTCCAAATTCTCATGCATTTGAAAGATATACAGGCGTTAGTCATGAAGAATATACAAAGAGAATTATTTTGGATAAAAAAACAAATATCAACAAAGTTTTAATAAAGCATAAAATCAATCCAAAAGAAGTTGTAAACATCTTACAACAAAAATCTAAAAATAAATGGGCAACAGATTTAATTGATTCACAAATTGATGGTGATCGAATGGATTATTTATTGCGAGATAGTAATTATACTGGTGCAAGTTATGGAGCAATTAATCCAGAATACATTATTAATGGAAGCGTCCTAATTAATAACCGAATTTGTTTTGCTATGAAAACAATATCAGAAATTGAAAATTTACTACTTGGTAGATATCATATGTACAAACAAATTTATTCTCATGGCAATTCTATTAAATATGAATTTGTTATTCAACAAATGTTTGTAAGAATTAAATATCTTTATAAACATGGATATAAATTTAATGATGAATATAATTTGCTAAAGCTATTTAAACCTTATTTAGATGATAAAGAATTTTCATTAGATCAATTCTTAAAACTTGACGACTATATATTTTCATCATTTATAGAATCTTTAAAATATGAAAAAGACTTAATTATCAAAAAATTGCTTGCAGCATATTATGATGAAAGTTTGATTTCAGTAAAAGAAGTGAAATTTGTAGAAAAACTAAAAAACAATTTTTTAGAAGGATACTATATTACAAAACCAATTGATATTTATCACAATAATAGGAATGAAGAAATTTATATATATGATGATGTAAATAAAAAAATAATTGAATTATCAAAAGTAAGCACAATAATTAAAAAGTTAATGGATGTTAAAGCTAAAATTATTTATCGAATCAAGATTAAATAATTAATGTTGAAATTTTAATGTCTTTTCATAATTTTTATAGTTTGGACAAAATTCAGCAACTTTGTTTCAAAACAAACTAGAATGATTTTGGTGGAAATAATGAGACAATTCATGAATTATTAAATAATCAATGGTGTCTAAATCAAAAGCTAATACAAAAAAACTAAATGTTACTTTTCCACTTGGGTATGAATAGTATGCAAATTTTGAATCCATATCTTTGAAAATAATCTTTGTTACTTTAGCATTCATTTTCTTGGCTCAATACGAAATTCGTTTATCCATATACTTATGGGCAATGAACTCACAAGCTTTTTGGAAAACACCATATTGCCTATTAGTATTTGTTAAATGTAAAAAAATTGTTTTATTAATAATTTCAAATTTATTTGATGATGAATTAATTGTTTTAACTAAATATGTGACGCTACATATTGTAACTTTCTTAGAATCTTTAAAAAAATGATTATTTTCTTTTATTTTCTTAGCTATTAAAAAGTATTTTGCTAATGCTCTTTGAACAAATCTTTCAGAAGTATATTTACCTTTAATATAGACTAGTTCATTATTTTCATCAATAGTGAAGTAACTATATTGATTATCAGGAGAATCAATTACTTTATATGTAATTACTTCGCCATCAATAACTTCAGTCTTCAAACTAAAATTATATTTGCTTAAATGTTTAGCCATTAGTAATTATTGTTTTGTCTTTGATGATTAATTTCATTTTTTCTATTGTAAGCCGCTTTAATTTCGTCAAAATCAAAACCTAGATTATAACCCAATTGAAGATATTTTTTGTACCAAGAAATTATTCTTAACTTCGTATTTAATTTATTAGTGCTTTCAAATAATTCGTTAAAAAATATAGTTATCTCTTTTTTTGAATATTGCTTTTGATTAAAATTAATTGTTAACTTATCAAAGTGTTTAACATTTTTAGCTATTGCTAAACTTGTTATAAAATGAATACCATCAACAAATTCTTCCAAAATAATATTTTTTTCACTTGGTTTTTTATTGCTTCAGAATTTAAAGCACCTTACTTCATTAGCTAATTCTGACAATTCAACAGCAAGGGCAAGCTTTAATTCATCAAGAACATCATCATAATGTAAATTATGGTTTGAATGAATATGTTTATCTAATTCATTTTGTCGTTTGAATATATCTGTTAAATCAATAGTTATTTTCATTTGCCAAATAATTAACAATATTTTAATTGTATTATATTATATGTGTAACATACATATGGCCACATAGCTCAGCGGTAGAGCAACCGGCTGTTAACCGGTTGGTCGTAAGTTCGATCCTTACTGTGGCCGCCATATATGGCCTGTTGGTGAAGTGACTTAACACATACGCCTTTCACGCGTACATTCATGGGTTTGAATCCCGTACAGGTCACCATATCATGGAGCGCTAGCTCAGCTGGGAGAGCATCTGCCTTACAAGCAGGAGGTCAGGGGTTCGAGCCCCTTGCGCTCCACCATACATAAAGGTTGATACGAAAGTGTCAACTTTTTATTTTTATAACTATTTTTAAATAAAAAAGTATGGCAATTACTTGCTATACTTCATTAATTGAAAATAATAAATTATTTAACAATACGACTGAATCACTCAACTACGTAAGTCTCGTTAATGTCAGGGTTTAGTTCTTGTCTTTCTGGGAATCTTACATATTTACCAGAGAAAGCAGATTTATCAACATTTACAAAACTTAATGTTGCATTTTCAAAAGATGCTTTAACAATTGGTAAAGCTCTTGATTTTTCTTTAACTGTTATTGTATCACCAACTCGAATAACTATTGAAGGGATATCACATTTCTTACCATTAACAAGAATATGTCCATGGTTAACTAATTGACGTGCAGCTCTTCTTGTAGGAGCAAAGTTCATACGATAAACTAAATTATCTAGACGTGATTCAAGAACAATTAATAAGTTTAATGATGTAGAACCTTGCATTTTTTTAGCAACTTTAAAGATTCTTTGGAATTGACGATTATTTAATCCATACATGTAAGCTAATTTTTGCTTTTCAGCTTGTTGCTGACCATAACCTGATAATTTTTTATTGGCCATTCCATGTTGGCCAGGTGCATATTCTCTTTTCTTTCCTTTTAAAAATTCTTTATTGTTTTCTAGAATAGAAAAATGCAAACGACGTGACTTACGATTTATACTTCCTGTATATCTTGACATAATTTCCTTTAATTAAAAAAATAAAATGTTTAAACAAAGTTTAGCTAGTTCTTAATTACTTATTTAGTGTTAGTATGTTCAGAATTTCAGCATTCGTACTTATAACAGAGTATCCCACTAACTAATGATAATTAATACTAGTTTGCTGACTTTGCTCTATTATTATACTTAAAAATAGTTTTTGAACTATTTTATTAAGCTTTATTAATATTAAATTTATTGAAATTTTTCAAGATTATTAAATTTTTAAAATTATTAATTTTTTATAACAAGAGATTTCTTTAAATGCTCTCTTAATGCTGAATCTTCACAGTAGATATAACATCCTTTTAATCCGCGTGTTAAAAGAACTTTATATGTTCTTCTAATTAATTTATCAGCTTCTTCATTTGAAGTAGACTTTTGTCTTATACCTGATGAATGATCATCCTTTGATATAGCATTTCTGTTAGTTTTAACATGACCATCTTCAAAATATAAATCTTTACCAATAAATACTCCTACATAATCAAATTCCATTCCCTGGCATGTATGAATACAACCTATTTCTTCAAATGAATTAGGATTAACTGCTCAGTAACTATCATTCTCTAAATTTCACTTAGCTTTAAAATTATAAGGAAGTTGAATATCTCATTCGCCTCTCTTATTCTTAACATTCCAGTCATAACAATATCCCGCAACCATTCTTGTTTTATTATTAACTTTATTAAGTTCTCTTAATTCATCTCTCATTAATGCAGGATTATCAAATACTTTTATTTTTAATTTATTAAATTCAAATTTAGTATTTGCTGTTTGTTTAATTTCTAAAAGATTATTTAAAAATGAAATATATCCATCTGAACCATCACATCGAAATTGTGATACTAATTCATATGGTTTATGAACAATTGCATTTTCCTTTTTAGCATAAGCAATTATTGAATTAATATCATATTTATCATCTATTGATATTCGTTGATCATCATCTATAAAAAATACAGATACTTTTGCTGCTTTTATTGCATCCTCTAACATATCATTTCCTAAATATCTATAAGGCTTTTTTTGCATACGGTGAGCTTCATCAAAAATACCAACATCTAGACCGTTATAAATAGTATTAGGTAAGCATCATGGCGATTGAATTGCTTTTTGTAAATTAATCATCTTTTTAGCATTACCCTTAGCGAGTAAATTGGCATAGCACTTTCTTGGAGCCATATTTTTTGTAATATATGATGCATTGAGTTTTAAATTGATAATGCATCTTGCCAACACATTAATAGCCAAAACTGATTTACCGGTTCCTGGACCACCAGTAATAATAATTACATGTTTTTTATCATCATTTTGTGATGTTTCTATTTCATACATAATTTTGTCATATGCAACTGCTTGTTCATCAATCATATCAAATTCTTTATTTCCACATAACATAGAATCTAAAGCATTCTGTAATGATTTTGTTGGTTTAAGTTTTCCTTCTTCAATCTTATATAGCAAAGAGCCATCAATTGCTTTGAAATGGATGTATTGTTTAATAAAATTTCTAATTTTTAAAACATCATGTTGTAAAAATGATGGTGCTTCTTGAATCCACTCCTTATAGATATCATCTTCAATTATAGGTCGATATTTTTCAGTTAAATTATGTAAATATGCACATGGTTTAATGATTTCTTCACTAACATTTTTATCATCACAATAATTTCTTATTCAACATTTATATGAATATACTTGATAAGATGGGTGTACAACAGGTTCATGACTTTTTAAATCGGACATAATTGAATATTTAAAACTATCATTAACTTTTTCTACCTTTGCTCATTGTTTGAGTTCGATAATCACAATATAATCTTTGTCACCATTATTGCCCATAATCATAAAGTCAACTCTTTTAGATGATTCCGGAAGATTGTATTCTACAGCTACTTCACAATCATCTGCAAAATGATTATCATCTAGTACATTTTTCATAAAACAAAGTGAATTATTTCAAGAATTAATTTCACTTGCTGAACCACCACTCATTCTGTTTTCCCGAAGTGCTTTTAAAAGAATGCTAGGCATCATATTTAAAGTTACATCATTTTTAAATTCAAATAGTTTTCTGCAGTAAAGAATCATAAACACTCTTATTTTTAAAATATGATATTCTAATATTTATTAAGCTTTATTAATGCAACCAAATAATTCCATTTTTTGAGTAATGGTATCAATTATTGCTTGTTCACCTGGTTTTAATAATTTACGTGGATCAAAACCTTTTTTATCAAGATTTAAATCTTCTTTATTTTCAATATACTTACGTGTTGCTGCAGCAAATGATAATTGGCATTCAGTATTCACATTAATTTTTGCAACACCTTTTGTAATTGCTTCTTTAATCATGTTTTCAGGAATACCTGAACCACCATGTAATACTAATGGGATATGATTAGTTACATTAGCAATTTCAGTTAAACGATCAAAATTTAAACCTTTTCAATTTGGTGGATAAATTCCATGGATATTTCCAATTCCAGCCGCTAAACATGAAATACCTGTAGTACTCATTTTTTTACATTCTTCAACATCAGCTAATTCACCGTTACTTACTGTTCCATCTTCACTACCACCAATTGAACCTACTTCAGCCTCAACAGAAATATTTTTAGCATGTGCTTTATTTAAAACATCATTTAGTAATTTTAAATTCTCTTCAAATTTGTATTTGCTTCCATCAAACATTACTGATGAAAAACCAGCTTCAATAGCTTTTAATGCACCTTCATATGTTCCATGGTCTAAATGTAATGCTACTGGGATAGTAATATTTAAAGCCTCAATAGAATTATTGACCATGTCAACTACATTTTTATAACCACACATTCATTTAACTGCAGATTCACTAACACCTAAAATAATTGGTGCATTATTTTGTTGAGCTGCTGCAAGTGCAGCTTTAATTCATAATAAATTGTTAATGTTTAAATGGATAACTGCATATTTACCAGCTACGGCTTTTTTAAGCATTTCATCCATATTTACAAGTTTAGAATTCATGTTTATTAATTATCTTCTTCATCTTCATCTTCTTCATTTTGCTTCATTTGCTTATTCATGTCATTATAAGCTTCTTCCATTTCATTATCAAATCCAAATTCAGCTGCAATTTCTTCTTCAGTCTTTTCACGTTGACTTTCTTCTAATTCTTCTTCATCTGAATTATCAGGTTTTTTTACTTGTTCATAACCTTCTTCATATACTTCATCTGCAACGCTGTTGTATAGTAAATTTTCAGCATTCTTTGTATCATTAATACTTAAGAAGTCAATTAATTTTCAAGTATTGTTTGCACAATAAACAAATCTTGGATCTTGCATTATTTCAGCATAGAATTCACCAATTAATTCATCAGCTTCAGATTTTTTAATGCGGTTTGTTGATACAACCTTTGTTCACAACTCTTTAAAAGAAAATGTTTTATTTCCAAATTGCTTTAATGCAATATCATAAGCAATATCATTTAATTCTTTTCCCATGAGAATCCTTTTATATTTCCATTATTATATATACATTTCTATTTTTTTGAAAAAAATAGTTTTATTCAAGAATTTAATTTTTCTTCAATTCCATTTTTCAAGGGCTTATAGTATTTTTTGTCTTTTAATTCATTTGGTAAATATTGTTGGTCAACATAGCCACCATAGTTATGTGGATATTTATAACCTTTATGATTTAACTTTACTGATGATTTATAATTATTGTCTTTAATATGATCTGGTGTTGGATATATTTTACCCGTTTCAACATCCTTTAGTGCTTCATTTATTGCACAAATTGCTGAATTAGATTTAGGAGATAAGCAAATCTCAATTACAATATTAGCATAAATTTGTTTATTCTCCGGGAAGCCAACAATTTCTGCTGCATTAACAGCAGAAACAACACGGCTACATAATTGGGGATTAGCTAAACCTACATCTTCATAAACACAAGCTATTAATCTACGGTTAAGAGATTTGAAATCACCTTGAACCAATAGTTGGGCTAAATAATATATTGCTGCATCTGGATCACTACCTCTTAGTGATTTATGAAATGCAGATAATAAATCATAATGTGCATCACCATAATGACTAGCAATAATAAATTTATTTTGAATAACTTGATTTAAGATTTCACTAGTAATTTTTTTACCACCATATAAGTTAACAAGTAAATCAATTAAATTAATAGTTGATCTAAAATCACCATTTGTATATTCAGTTAATTTCTTTAATAAATCATCACTAATTGATAATTGAATTTCTTTTTTATCAATTAATTTCTTTAGATATGTGTACATATCAGAACTAAGTAATGGTTTAAGTTCTAATATTTGGCAACGACTTCTTATTGCGGGGTTTACAACAAAGTATGGATTTTCAGTTGTAGTGCAAAAAACATTAACTATACCTTTTTCAATATAAGGTAGTAATATGTCTTGTTTATCTTTATTAAGTCGATGAATTTCTTCACAAATAATTACATAGTTATCAGAATGTTTAGCTAAATCAATTAATTCTAATAGTTTTTGTTTAGAATCAATTCCACATTCAAAGATAGCATAAGGGACCTGTAAATCATTACACATTGCTAATGCCATAGTAGTTTTACCAATTCCTGGGGGACCATAAAATATCAAAGAATAAATCTTTTTATTTTCAATCATCTTTGTGATTAATGAATCTTTTGATAATAAATGTTCTTGACCAGCAATATTATTTATTGATTTGGGTCTTATTGTATTAGCTAAAGGTTTATTCTTTTTCATTGATCTTTTCCTTTAATTCTTTATAAGTTATTTTTAACATATTAAGTCTTTTTAATAATTGTTTGTTGTTACAATATGGAATGTTATACATCTTACATATTTTATTCCTTTTATTGTAAGTGTTAATATTTAGTTTGTTGTATTGCTGACAAGTTATTGTTTGTATATCTTGCTTTGTAAATTTGATGACATTTTTTAATGCATTAATTATTTCAACGTCTGATGCTTCATTAACACCAATCTTTTTAGTTTTCCATGAGTCTTTAATAATAAAGGCTTCGTCAAATTTATCTAGATGTTGTGAAATTTTCTTTCTAATTAAATTGCCTGTATAATCTGGATCAAGAAATAAAATCACGCCTCTTGTTTTAGCTGCTTTTTTAATTAAATTTAATGTGCAAGAATTTAATGCTGAACCATTGGTTTCGATTGTATCAACATTAAATAATCTCTTTAAGTGATTAGTATCTGTTTTTCCTTCAACTACAACCACTTGTTGAATCTTAATTTTTTCCGCTTTTTGGTTTTCCGAATCATTCACCTGCATATCTAGATAATGATAAGTTATTTGAGAAGATAACTTTTGCAACACCAGCAATATAATCGCCAATATCAATAACTGTTACATGCTTATCTTTAAATTCATATGCTGAAGGAATGGTATTAGTTACAGTAAGATGGTCAATATATTTCTTTTTGAATGATTCTGTGAGTCTTTGTTTAGCATCTTTAGATAACACAGCATGAGTTGTAACTACATTTATTGATTTTGCTCCTGCTTTTTTAATGGCTTGGCTAGCTTCACAAACAGTTCCGGCTGTATCAATCATGTCATCAACAATTAAACAATCTTTGTTTTTAACATCACCAAGGATGTTCATAATTTGTGCTACATTTGGTTTTGGACGTCTTTTATCTAAAATAGCAAGGTTACAATTTAGTAATTTAGCATATTTTCGTGCTCTTTTTACACTTCCATAATCTGGTGAAACAATACAAATATTTTCATGTTTCAAATTTTTAATGACACTATCAATTGCAATATTCAACACAGTTAAGTTATCAAAAGGAATTTCAAAAAAACCTTGAATCTGTTCACTGTGAATATCTAGCGCAACAACTTTATTTGCACCAGCAGTTTGAATTAAATTTGCAACTAATTTTGCTGTTACAGGTTCACGGCCTATAGATTTACGATCTTGTCGTGCATAAGCATAATAACAAAGCAAAACAACTATTTCTTTAGCACTTGCTCTTTTTAAAGAGTCAAGACAAATTAATAGTTGCATTAATGATTCATTTACAGGTTTTATTAATGATTGAATTACAAATATTCTTTGATTACGTACAGTTTCTTCTGGGCGAACTAGAATTTCACCATCTGCAAAATGTGATGTAGTTACTTTTAGAAGTTTAATTTTTAATTTTTTAGCAACTTCTTTTGCTACTTGTTCAGCTCCACTCAAACCAATTACTTTAACATTATCTAGCATTTTTTCACCCAAATTTTCTAATATTATTTATCTTTTAAAATATTTGATAAAATCGTGTACTTTTATTATATTTTTTAATTTGCTTTAATTTCACGAATTTCAAGCTCTTTGTTGTTTTTTAATTCAATAATATAATTCTTATCTTTCTTAAGTTTATTATCAACAATAGATTTAGCAATTAAATTCTCTATTTCTTTTTGAATGAAGTGCTTAATTGGTCTAGCACCAAATACAGAGTCATATGCATTATCATGAATATATTTGTATATATTTTTATCAAATGATACATTGATATCTTGATTTGTTAAACGAACTGATAAATCATTAAGCATTTTTTCAATTATTTTGTAGATTTCAGTAGCATTAAGTTTTTTAAATTCAACAATTTCATCAATACGGTTAATAAATTCCTTCTTTAAGAAATGTGAAAGTTCTTCTAATATTTTTTGCTTATCTTTTTTATCAATTAGTTCACTTCCTAAATTTGATGTCATGATAATAATGGTATTTTTGAAATTTACTTCACGACCCTGTGAATCTCTTAATTGACCATCATCTAAAACTTGTAAAAATAAGTTTAGTACATCAGGGTGAGCCTTTTCTATTTCATCTAATAGAATTACTGAATAAGGTCTACGTCTTACTGCTTCTGTTAATTCACCAGCACGTTCATATCCAACATATCCAGGAGGAGCGCCAATCAGTTTTGATACTGAATGTTTTTCCATAAATTCACTCATATCAAATCTAATAATTGCTTTTTCACTGTTAAATAATGCACTAGCCAATGATTTAGCTAATTCGGTTTTACCAACACCTGTAGGACCTATGAATAGAAATGAACCATTTGGACGATTTGGATCATTGATACCTGCACGACTTCTTAAAACGACATCACTAACAATTTTAATAGCTTCATCTTGACCTTTAACACGTTTTTTTAATTCACTTTCAAGATTTAGCAATTTTGTTTTATCTGATTCAATTAATTTATCTAATGGAATACCAGTAGCCTTGGAAATTACTTCAGATACATCATTTGAAGTAACTGAGTCATGAATCATATTTTTAGGATCATTATTAATTTTTGTTTCAAGATCATTAATCTTTTTTTGCAAGTTGGGAATCGTAGAATAAAGCAATTCACTTGCCTTAACAAATTCACCTTCAATTTGATAACGATCAATTTTCTGTTTGCTTTCTTCTACTTCTTTTTTTAAATTATTCAAACAATCATGTTCAGCTTTTTGCTTTTGTCAGTTATCATTTAATGTTTTTTGTTTTTTCTTTAAATCTTTTAGTTTTTCCTCTGTTTCTTCTAATGTTTTTTTAGACTTAGAGTCACTTTCATTGATTAATGCTGCTTTTTCAGTTTCAAGATAAACAACTTGACGATTTACTTCATCAAGATCTGAAGGAAGAGAATACATTTGAGTTTTTACTTTAGCAGCTGCTTCATCAATTAAATCAATTGCTTTATCTGGAAGGTAATGATCATTAATATAACGATCAGATAATTTAACTGCAGCAACTAATGCGGAGTCATGAATTTTAACTTTATGAAAGATCTCTCATTTTTGTTTTAAACCTCGCATAATAGTTAAGGTTTCTTCCCTAGTTGGTTCTTTAACATAAACTTTTTGCATTCTTCTTTCTAATGCTGAGTCTTTTTCAATATATTCACGGTATTCATTTAAAGTTGTTGCACCTATTATTTTCATCTCACCACGTGCCATCATTGGTTTAAAAATATTAGATGCATCCATAGATGAACCATTACCTGTTTTACCAGTACCTACTAACATATGGATCTCATCAATGAAAAGAATAATTTTTCCATCTGATTCTTTCACTGTTTTAATAATATTATTTAGTCTTTGTTCAAATTGCCCTTGAAAGCTTGCACCAGCAATAATACTTGGTAGAGATATTTCATAAATGACTTTATCTTTTAGGTTACTTGGTACATCATTATTAACAATTCGTTGTGCTAATCCCTCAACAATTGCTGTTTTACCGACACCTGGCTCACCTATTAAAACTGGATTATTTTTTGTTTTTCTTGAAATAATTTCAATTACTCTTCTAATTTCTTCATCACGACCAATTATAGGGTCGATTTTATTATCCTTAACTTCTTGGTTAAGGTTTCGACCATATTTATTTAGTACATCTTTTTCATCTTGTGCAGGGTTAAAGTTAAATTCCATAATTTTCTAATTTACAAAACATATTATAGCAAAAAATTAGCACTCTCACCATTAAAGTGCTAATTTATAGATTGACTGATTATATTAAAGTAAAAAAGTTTATTAATTATTTAATTCTTATTGATGGTCCCATTGTAGATGAGATGTAAATTGATTTAATATATTCACCTTTAATTGTTGATGGTCTCTTTGAAGAGATGAAATTAATTAAGCTTTCAATATTTTCAATTACGTCCTCATTTTTTGCTGATTTTTTACCAACAACCATATGAACATTTCCGTATGTATCAGTACGGTAAGTGGATTTACCACCTTTAAATTCCTTAATTGTATTTATAACCTTTGTAGTTACTGTACCTAATTTTGGGTTTGGCATTAATCCCTTAGGGCCTAATATTTTACCTAATTTAGCTAATTTAGGCATAAATTTAGGTGTAGTAATTAACACATCAAAATCTAATCATCCATCTTTAATTTCGGCAATTTTTTCATCGCCACCAAAGAATTCTGCTCCGGCTTTTTTAGCTTCATCAGCTGAGATTGAGTCATCAACTACTAGAATTCTTGATGTCTTACCAAAATAATGTGGTAAAGCAATAGAACCCCTTAGTTGTTGTTCAGCTTTTGTTGTATCAACATTTAATTTAATAGCGATATCAATTGATGAATCAAATTTTGCATATGCAGTTTCTTTAGCTAATTTAACTGCTTCAGCAATTGGGTATATTTTTTTCTTATCAACTAATGATATTGCAGATTTATATTTTTTACCACCCATAATTAATTTGCTCCTTTTTTAGCTTTTTCTGTTTTTCTAGGTGTTAGATCAACATCTTTAATTTTTATACCCATTTGTTTTGCTGTTCCAGCAATCATTCTTAATGCCATTTCTTCATCATAGGCATTTAAATCTGCCATTTTTTGTTTAGCAATTTCTAATGCTTGCTCTTTAGTGATTGTTGCCACAGTGTCAGTTAGTTGATTCTTACCAGCTTTTTCAATTTTAGCAACTCTTTTTAATAGAACACTTGCAGGAGTGCTCTTAATGATAAAGGTAAAACTCTTATCTGTATAAGCAGTTATAACACAAGGAACTACATCACCATTACGATCTTTTCTTGTTAAATCATTAAATTGTTTTGTAAATTCTCCCATGTTAATACCAATTGAAGCAAGAGCTGGTCCAGGTTTAGCTTGACCACCAATCAATTGTATTTTTGCAATACGTGCAATTTGTTTCTTTTTTGCAGCCACAAGTATATCCTCCTAAAATATATTTGAAAATATTTACTCTACGTGGTCTAACGTGATATATCACTTCCACATGCTACAATAGTAAATAATACTTTGACAAAGTCAAAGCTCCAATATTATATATTTAAAATGTTGAATTTAAAATTTAGGGAGTATATTTAGCTAGGCTAAATTAATTAATCACTTTTTAGCTATATATCTGATTATTTTATAGTAACTATTTATAATATCTAAAAGTACATTATGCATGCGAAAACATTAAAGATTTTATTAACTGCGATATTACCAGTTTCTATAACTAGTACAATTTCTACTATATCTACTAGTTGCGGTAGCAAAATAATTCCAGTTCAAAGCATTGAATTAAATGATGATTCAATAGTTTTAATTTTAAACAGTTCAGAAGATTTATTTAAATTAACTGCAACTGTCTTACCAGAAAATGCAACCAATAAAAAAGTATTGTGAGTTTCAAATGATTGATCTATTGCCTCTGTTGATAAGGACGGAAATGTTAAAGCAGTTAGTGAAGGTATTACAACGATTACTGCTTATGCTGATAATGGTGAAAAAACAGCTACTTGTAAAGTTACTGTTGCTGAAAAAATAATTCCTGTTGAAAGTGTTTCATTAAGTTCAGAAATATTAAATTTGCGTGTAGGTGGTCATGCCACACTAGTTGAAAATATCTTACCAGAAAATGCAACCTATAGAGATGTAATTTGGAGTTCAAGTAATGAATCTATTGCCACAGTTGATAAAAATGGAAAAGTTACAGCAGTTAGTGGAGGAAAAGCAGATATTACTGTAACAACTAAAGATGGTAACAAAACAGCTACTTGTGCCATTAATGTTATGAGTGAAGAAAAAGGGTTGATTAAAATACCTAATGGAAGTAAAAATAATAATTTTTGGTTTTCGCCATCATTTTTTGATGATCCATCGACAATATATAATCAATCATTAGCAACTGCATCATCTAGAGCAATTACTAGCGCTGATCAATTTGAGAATGGTGATTTATCACAAGAAGGCGATTCATACATAAAAGACTTAATAATGACACGTATGAAATTTGATAACTATGAACAAATTGGGTACGATGTTGAAACCACAAGAGAATCAATTGGTGTATCATTTGGTTCTAAAACATATAATGCTAATTTTTTCGATGATGGTTATAATGAAAAGACAACTCTAATATTTGTACCCGTTAGAAGTTCTGGTTATTGTCATGAATGAGCAGATAATCTTTTTGTTGGTAATGGGAATGAAACAAGAATTATAACTAGCACAGATGGTAATCAATACACATTTACTACGCTATTCAACAACCATGCTGGTTTTAATTTATCTGCCCAAATGGTTATTAATTATTTAAGGCTTTACATTGAAAAATATAAGATTGAAGGAAGAATTAAATTATGATTGTGTGGTTTTTCACGTGGTGGTGCTGTTACTAACAATGTTGCTGGAATTTTGGACAATGCTATCTATAACAATAATTTGGATAAATACTTAAATACAAACAAAATTTCTTTAATAAAAGAAAATATTTATGCATATACATTTGCCACACCATTAGGTGCATGTAATGATCAAATTCCTAGTCCAAAATCTGCGGTATATAACAATATTTTCAATTGCATTGATCCTAACGACATTGTTCCCTATTTGCCACCCAAACAATGAGGATTTACACGTTACGGAATTGATCAATATATAGGAACACAAGTTTTTGATCCTAATTTTGTTAACAACTATAAATTAAGAAGAACCCAAATGGCTGATTTTAATACATATGAAGAAGTTATAAATTTCAAACAATACAAAACTGATGGTAGTGTTAATACTGAAGAATTTAAAAATGTTACAACTCAAGCTGCTTGGAATTCGTTATTATCTGCAGTAGTTGAGCAAGTACCTACACGTTCACAATATGTTTCTGATTGACAAAATGACGTTATGGAATTGGTTGATGGAATAATGTCTGGTGGTTCTCCAACAGATTATTGAAGTAAATTTATTGGTAAAATAACATCTCTCAACAATGCTAGACTATATTCATGATTGGTAACAATATATAGAGGTGGAACTAGTGTAATTGATGCTGCACATTCTTGAGATAATTATCAATCAGCAAATTGTGCTGCTGATCCTTTATATGTTACAATGGGAGAATTATTTAAATTTTTTAATCGCTATTCATACTATCAAATATATACAAGAGTTTTTGACGTAACTAATTTGTATGATCTAAATCGTGGAACCCAAAGAGTATATCATGTTGATCCCTATCCTACTATTGATAATGAAGTTCCATATGCTAATATGGTTGGAGTTAGTACATATAGTTATAGTATTTACCCACTTTATATTGAAGCACAAATTCCATCTGGTCATTACGATTTCGAGTATAAAAAAACTAGTAGCATAGCAACAACTGGAGGATTTGTAAAAGTTTTAATGGTTTCATCAGATTCCATAAATGATGAAATTAAATATTTTGATGATTCGCAAAGTCTATGGCCATGAATAGAATCAGAAACATTTCATATGGATTTAGTTTTATAAATTTAATCAAAATATCATTATCCATATTTTCATTTAACCATTTTTTAGATATATAAAATATATATATATATATGAAACACAAACCATCCAAAAAAACTAAAATCTTTCTTTCAGTTGCTACTGCAGCTATTGCTAATACAGCAC
>JBGVBX010000012.1:0-16246 GCA_045225975.1 Malacoplasma sp.
TGATATCCAAGTCGATAATTTTAATATTGGTTATAGGAATTCTGAAAACACTTTTAAAGCATTAAACTCAGTCATTCAAACCATTAGTAATTCAATTAATGATGACTCTGGTATTACAACTAGAACTAGTGAAAAATTTTGAGAGCATATAAAAACAAATTATGATGATGTTGTTTCAATGCTTAGCGTAGAAGAATTAAAAGAAACTGTTAATGATACTCATGATGAAATCAGTGATACTGCACATAAATTTTATATTATGATGGGGGTATTTGCTTCTTATATTGTTGCCGTTTTTATTGTTGCACTTATACTAATAATTAAGAGTCAGCCAAAACAAAAATGAGATATTATGAGAGTAATTATGCCTTGAGTTATTACGATAACTATTTTAGGAATTATAGGAGCAATAATCGCAATATTTGTACGATTGAATACACCTCTAGGTGAGCTTAGTGATAACTTAGATAAATTATTAGATCCCGAAAAGCAATCAAGTCCTAAAATAATAAAGAATATTAATAATGACAAAAAATACTTTTCACATGAAACCGGTAAAGATGAATTTAATAAATTACCAGTTGTTGAAATGCGAAATAAAAAAATATATTATGAATCAGGTTATAAATCAATAACAAATGATGTAGCTGAGGAAACTATAAGTGATATAGAGGAATATTTTGGTGGTAGAGATAAATGTAATGAATTTATAATGAATTTAAAAGATGTTGAAAGCAGCTTCAATTATTTGTATATTTTAACAGCATATCTTAGTATATTGTCAGTGTGTTTGACTTGGCTATTAGCGGCATCAGGAGCTTTATATCATATGAATTATTTAAGGTCTTATGATTATGTTCATCAAACTAATCTTCAAAATGAATGATTGAGTAAGGATGCTTTTTGACCAAATATGACAAATCATTATAGCTGAATTCAAGCTTGGTTTACACGTCAGGGGTCAAAATTTGAACTAATTTTCTTTTAAAGGAATTTATTCTAAACTTAGTTTAAACAATTACTTTTTATTTTTGTCTTTCAATTGACTAAATTTCTCTCTCATTGTTGGATTATTGTGGGTTAATTTCCTAATAGTCAAACTTTGAATTTTATCATTAGCATATGTTAATTGTTTTTCTGAACCTATTAAATTTTCTTTTATTTTTGTTAATGTGTTAATTGTCTTATCTATTTCTTTAATTGCCTCATTAAATTTTTTTCCAGCCCTATTAAAGTTACTACTAAAATCTTCCTGCCACTTTTTTAAATCATTTTCGAAATTAGTTACATCAATATCTCTATTATTGTAGACAATAAGTTTTTGTTTATATTCTATAGAATTTTTAGCAGCATTATCTAGTAATCCTATTATTGTTAAAAAATAATTTGGTCTTACAACATACATTTTTTCATATCCAGATGAATATGAAACGTTGAGAATTCCAGAATTATATAAGTCATTATCCATTTCAAGTTCAGAAACTAAAATTGCATATTCACATTTTTTCTCTTTTCTATCTTTATCAAGTTCTTTAAAAAAATGCTCATTTTTTTGTTTTGTTTTTGATGTTTGTTGCTCATTTTTCATTTCAAACATTATTGAAATGTATTCAATACCATCACCACTATAGTTTCTAAATACAAAATCACCTTTTGAATGTGATTCATTACTTACTTCATTATCTTTATAAAATTTTGCATTTGGATAAGCAATTGGTCTTATTTTATTAAATTCATTGTAACAATATTGTTCTAGTTTTTCACCTAGAACCTTATTGTTTAACCTTGCATTAAAATCTTTGTAATTTTGAATTTCATTTTGATACAACTTCTCCATTTTATCATATTGCATTTTATTGTCTTTATTCTCTAGCAATAGTTTTAAATTTTCCTCTTTTAAATGATTAATTTCTTTATCATTCTTTTCTTTTAAATTATTGATATTTTGAAGAATCTTTAACTCATAATCTTTTGATAAACTATTTGTTTTATGTAATAGTTCATTATATTTCTTTTCGGCATCATTAAGCTTAAGTTTATATTCAGTTTCAAGTTGTTTTTTAAGAATATCAACTTTTTCAGTAAGTTCTTTATCCTTAATTTGATTTAGTAATTCATTGTAATTGCTTTCATCAAGTTGAAAGATAGCACCACATTTAGGACATTTAATTTCTTTTTTATAGCTCATTTGTTAGCCTTTCAAGTAAAATGAAACGCCAACTGGATTATGATCTGAATAAACAAATTCAGTATCAAATCCGAATGTGAAATTTATACCAATATTATTTGAGATTAAGAAACCATCTATGTTAGTAGAGTATAAGTTTGAATAACCATCTTCTGCTGTTCTGAAATTAATTCCAGCTTCGCGCACCGTAGGAATAGCATGTGTTGTCAATATTTTAGCTTGATTATTTTGTGTTCCAGCTATTGGTAATAATTCATTTAGAATGCGATTACTTAAAGATGTATCTCAATAATATTCAGTATCATAATATCTTCATTGAGAACTCTTTTTCCATTTTCTAGTATTTTGATTATAGATGATAGGTTCTTCACTAGGATTATCAACTAATGGTGAATATAAATGTCTATTTAGATGTGATTTGTCTATATAATTTTTACAAATGTGTTCAAAAGTTGGATCATTTTCACTTTCAAAATAAATACCTTCACCTTTTTTATATGATTTGTTTGGTTCATATGTTGGATATTCTTTTCAACATGAATCATCTGTTGGTTTTGACGGATCGCATTTTTTTCATTTAAATTCTTTAAAAGAAAGTGGTGCTATTGCTGGATCATTATCATCATGGATAATTTCATTTTTAAATTTTGTATCTGAACCGCTATATCCGTATGTTTGTGGTAAAATTTGATTTCAATCAGCACCTAATAATACATAATTACCTTTATTTATTTCTTCTTGAAAAACTTGGTTTACTAATCCTAATTGTTGTCTACGCACGTTTCCAGAACTATCATATGCTGCAAAATGAACATTTATGAAAACAAATTCTTTACCATTGTCAACAGGATAACGTGTAATAATTAAACAACGTTTTAATTCAAAAATATTGAGTGGGAAAGTACTAATATTTGGCAATGTTACTCTTTCAGCATCACCTGACATTGTATATTTTGAAAATATTGATAGACCCCCTTGAACTTGGCCATGCATATGGTGTATTGGTGCAGGTATCCATGGAACAGAAAAATTATATGCAAAAGTTGAAGAGTAATGATTTGCAATATTATCATTTGTGTTTTCATTTGGATTAGGGTCATTATAATCTTCACTATATCCTTTATTTCTTAATTCTTGATATTCATTTATGTGATAACTTCTTGTTGAATCTAGATCTTGCTCTTGAATACAAATAAAATCAAATGTACCTGTTTGTTCAGAACTTAATGAATTGTTAAATTCCTGGATGTCTGTTTCTATTTTATCTTCAACAACTTTTCCATTTTGATCATAATATGTTTTATAAAGTGATGAACCTCTTAAATCTTCAGCTGCAATAGATAAATCATGATTATTTGTTTTAATGATCATATCATGACTTGCGCTTAATATTCTTGCAACTCCAGCTTCTGATTTACTTATAGCTTTTTTGCTTTGAGCTCATGATTTAGATTTTCCACCATCATATTGCATATCCATGAAAAAATCCATGTCTTGGTTATAAGCATTAAATCCTGTATTGTATGATAGTGCTGAATAACTTATAACATTAGTATCATTAGAAACTTTTAATTGATTGTGATTATTCTTGTTATCTATTAATCTATCATCATTAACATTCAATGTTATTCTAGTTGGTGGTAAATATTGAGCAAAAATAGAACCAACAATAAGTGATGGGAATAGCAAAATTATGCTGCCTATAGAAAGTGTTGTGTAAATTAAAGTTTTTTTAACAATAATTTTACTTTTACTAGTAATTCTAGTTTTAAATAGATTATTTGCAATTGGATCTTTATTAGTTTGATTAAAAATAAGTCCAATATAAGGAACAATGAAACCAAGAGAATAAAAAACAATATGTTTATTTTTCTTGGCCTTACTTGCAATAATTAATTTAAAGATTGAAAAACCAATATTAATAAGTAAAAATACACTTGTAAATGTTATTGCTGCGCCAAAAAATAATCAAAATCAAACATTACCAAATTGTAAAAAAGTTATTTTTGAATCATATATAGTGAAATAAACTGTTAACAATATTGCCATTATTGTTAATGCGATACTGTACATTAGATTTCATATACAATATTTGTCAAATTTATAAATTTTTTGTTGATTATTTTTCTTAATCTCTTGCATAATGTATTATTATATATATCTAAAGATGGTATTATATTTATATATATAATATAGCAGAATGATCTTAACAAGTAAATTCAAAGGTAAAACAGTTTTAATAAAACAGATTAACTTTAAAGATCCTTATATTTCCCATAAACTAGAAAATATTGGGTTAACTCCGGGTGTAATAGTTAATGTGCTTGATTACAACCGCAACAAAAAACTTTTACATCTTGATATTTACAATGTTGAGTATGTTCTAAGAACAAAGGATTGTAAATATATAGATGTTGAAGAGACAAAGCAATAATTTTAATAGATCGGAAACCATTAAGAATAACGTTTTGTTTAAACATCATTTTTTTGCTAATAAAGACACATACTTATTAATTGGTGCTCCAAATGTTGGCAAATCAACTTTTTTCAATAAAATAAGCACTGGAACATCTGAAACTTCTAATTTTGACCGTTTAACTGTTGCCCCCAATTATGGAAAAATCAAAAAGAATAAATCGAAAACACTTGTTGATTTACCAGGGATTTATAATTTATCACATCCATTTGATGAAGAGATTACTGTTGCAAATTTTTTAATAAAAGAAAAATTCAGTAAAATTATTAGCATAATTGGTGCCGCATCCATCCAACGAGATTTGATTCTATCTATTCAAGCAATAGAAACTGGTTTTGTGTCAACGCTAGTTATCAATATGGTGGATGAAGTAAACAAAAATAAATTAGATGTTAGCAAACTATCTAAAATATTAGGAAATATTAAAATTGTTTTAGCTCAAGCAAATAAGAATATAGGTATTAGTGAAGTTACAAATAGTATTTTTAATGATGATGTTGTAAATCCTAGGGTTGTTAGATATGATCAAATAACTGAGAATTGTATTGATCAGATGTCAAAAATATTACCAGAATCTAATTTATCAAAGCGGTTTTTATCTTTGATGATATTAGAAAAGAATGAAATTGTTATTGATTATTTGAAAACTCGAATAGGTAGTAAATATAGTAGAATTCAAGCAATAATCAGTAGATATAAAAACATTGATTTTGTTGATTTATTAAGATCAAAAAGAATTGAATTTGTTAATAATGTGTTAAGCAAATGTCTTTTATCTGATGACAAAAAAGTTAATTATTTTAATAAGTGTAAAAATAAGAAGCAAAAGAAATTTGATCGCACTATTTTAAATGGATGGGTTGGAATTCCTTTAATTATCTTTTTGTTATTAATCATATATTATTTATCGTTTGGACCATATGCTGGTGGAACGCTTCAAACATTATTTTATGATGATTTTTTAACTAATATTGTAAATCAAAAATGGTTAACCATTTTGTTTAGTAAATTATTTCATCCTGAATCAAGTGCTATAGGCGAATGAGCATTACATCTATTTACTGAAGGTATATTTAATGGTTTGTTTGTTGTTATTTCGTTTTGTATACCAATAACCATATTGTTTATATTAATTAACTTAATTCAGCAAATCGGCGTTATGTCAAGAATTTCAGTTTTACTTGATCAAGCTTTTAGTAAATTTGGTTTAAGTGGTCGGAGTGTTGTTAATTTATTAACAGGATTTGGATGCAATGTTACATCAATATTAATGATACGTAGTTCTAATTCAAAAAAAGAGAGAATGATTTCTTTAATAATTGCACCATTTATTTCATGCAGTTCACGAACAATTGTTTTTTTAACTATTGGTGCAATAACATTTAGTATTTCACTAGGTTGATTATATGTAGCATTTTTATTATTAATGAGTGGTATTATTGCTCTATTAGTTGGTTTATCATTCTCTAAAACAATGTTTAGAAAATCTAAATCATTCTTTCTAGTAGAACTAGTTAGTTGAAAAAAGCCAGATTTTGTTGTTATTTTCAAAAGCGTGTTATTACAACTTAAGAGCTTCATTTTAAAAGCAACGACTTTTATTTTAATTGCTAATTTTATTATTTGATTATTTACCCATACTGGTCCAAGTGGAATACTATCAAATAATAAAATTGGCATTTCATTCTTCGGATATATAGCGCAAGGATTAAATTATTTAATGTATCCATTAGGTGGAAATTCACAACATGGTTATGTTGGGAATAATGAAGGGTGAAAAATAACACTATCATTAATAACTGCTTTTCCTGCAAAAGAAATTGCTTTGGGTAATATTTCAATACTATTTAATGGTCAAGAAAATTTTGGGAATTTTGTTAAACAAAATATGCCAATAGCAATTTCTTATATGACAATATTTTTGTTGTATATTCCATGTGCAGCAACAATATCTGTTTTGCGTAAAGAAGGTGGATGAAAATTATTATTTACCCATCTATCATTATCAATAAGTATCAGTTATTTGCTAGGAATATTATCTTATTGAATTACTTATGGTATTGTAATGCTACATTAAATTAATTCTTGGTGATCTAGGCCAAAAAGCTAAAAAAACCACCACACCAAGTAAACACAATCCGCAGAGTCCAAATGATATCCACAGCATTATTGGATTATTAATTGACAATGCAATCAAAGGCAAAACAATTAAACAAACTAAAAATAATGAAACAACAGCACTAATACCAACAATATATCTCTTATGATTATCAACTTGATAACAAATAGTTACAGTACCACAATATTCTTTAGAATTAATTTTGCTTCTAATTTCAATCTTATTAGATTCTTTATTAAGAATTGAAAATTCTGTATAGTTTAATTTAATTTTATTAGTTTTATTAATAACTTTGATAATCCTAGTAGGATCATAAAAATCATCAATTTTATATGTTATTTTTGTATTTATTATTTTAGAAATATCTTGTTTATTACTCATATGCCTATTATAACCATTCCTTAAATGCATGCATGTATAATCTTTTAGCACCTTGCGCAACAACCATATATGCAAATGTTAATGAGAAGGAATATAGAATTCAAATTGATTGGTTTTCCACTAATGATGTAAAACAAGCACCATCTAAATTAGGAACCAAACATAAAATCAAACCAAATAAGAAAATAATTAGCAATGATAAGTTAACCATTGTTGTAGGGTTAGATTGAATAAACGGAATTTTTTCAGTTCTTAAAACATAAATTACAGCTATTTGTGTCAACAAACTTTCTAAAAATCATCCAGTAGAAAACTGATTTTGGAAATTTGAACCATTTCATTTAAATACATAAAACATAATCATAAAACTAGCAACATCAAATATTGTACTTACTGGTCCAATACATACCATAAATTTAAATATTGATTTAGGATTTCATTGCCGAGCACATTTAATATAATTTTCATCGACATTATCTCAAGGTATAGAATATTGTGAGAAGTCATAAATTATATTCAATATCAAAATATGAATAGCAACCATTGGTGTAAATGCACTGTTTGACTTATCGACTGAAATAGCAAAAGATAACCATATTGCAGCAAAAAGAACACTTAGCATGTTACCAAAGTTTGATGATATTGTCATCTTAATGTATTTAATAATGTTACAGAATGTTTTTCTTCCTTCAACAACACCACGTTTTAAAATACGTAGATCTTTTTTTAATAAAACAATATCTGCACTTTCTTTAGCAATATCAACAGCTGTATCAACTGATATGCCAATGTCTGCTACTTGCATAGCAGCGGCATCATTAATACCATCTCCCATATAGCCAACTACGTACTTATTGCTTTTTATAGCTAAAACAATTCTTGATTTTTGTTCTGGTGATAATTTAGCAAAGATATTTACATTCATAACAACATTTTTTAATTTTTCATCATCCATGTTATTAATATCACTTCCAAGTAATATATTTTGGGAATCAATACCTACTGTTTTACATACGTAACGAGTAATAATATCATTATCGCCAGTTAATACTTTCACTGTGACACCATGATCTCTTAGTGCTTTAATTGCGTCAGTTGCAGATTCTTTAGGAGGATCAAGAAGAGCAATAAAGCCAATTAAACACATATGTTGTTCATCACTTGTGATAAATGGTCTATTAATTGGTAAAGTTTCATGGTTTATAGCAACAGCAATTACACGCATTCCATCTTGGTTTAAACTATTAACAATTTTAAAAGCTTGTTTTTTTAATTGACTATCAAATTTTAACATTTGACCTTTATATTCACAACAGTCGCAAATATCAATGATTTCTTCAGATGCGCCTTTTGTAACTAAAAGTCTTTTGTTTTGGTTGTCTTCAATAATTACTGACATTCTTTTGCGTTTAAAATCAAATGGAATTTCATCAACTTTCTTAAATCCCATAATAGGATCATCAATTCCAATCTTATCAGCCTTTTCAATTACTGCTAAGTCAATTAAATTTTTCAAACCTGTTTGGTAATAACTATTAATAAAAGCAAATGACAGAACGCGATTATCATCATCTCCTTCAAGATTAATATGACGTTCAAGAACAATTTTATCTTCAGTTAATGTTCCTGTTTTATCTGTACATAATACATCCATTGCACCAAAACTTTGAATTGAATTTATATTTTTTACAATAGTCTCTTGTTTAGAAAGTTTAAAAGCTTCTTTAGCAAGATTTAGTGTAACAATCATTGGTAACATTTCAGGTGTTAAACCTACAGCGACAGCCAATGTGTATGTTAACGCTTCAATTCACTGTTTTGAATTATTGTATTTTACAAAGTTAACACTTCCATAGATTACAAAAACAATTAGTGCCATTGCTAACATTGTTCAAATTAATATTCAACTAACACTTGCAATACCGATATCAAAATTAGATTTTGGTGTTTTTTTATTTAATATTTTGGCAATAGAACCTAAAAATGTATTTTTACCAGTGTTAATTACAACACCAATAGCGCTACCCGAAGAAACACTAGTTCCCATGAAACAAAGATTATTACACTCTAAAGCAGAATTAGTATTACCATTATAAACTGAAGCAAACTTTTCAACTGGTTCAGATTCTCCAGTTAATGATGATTGAGTAATAAATAAGTCTTTTGCAGCTATAATTCTTAAGTCTGCAGGGATCATGTCACCAGCTGATAACTTAATAATATCACCAGGTAATACTTCTTCAATAGAGCGCTCTCTGATCATGCCGTTTCTTTTAACTGCGGTTGTGGTTTTAATCATTTGCTTTAGTTTTTCACTAGCTTTTGAGCTCCTATCTTCTTGGAATAATTTAATAGCACCTGATAGAATAATCATTGCTGCTATGATTCCAAAAGAAATTCAATCACTAGCAGTAACTCCGCCACCAGCAATAATTGGGGTAAAAATAATTAATATTGCAATAACAGCAAGTATTGCTGAGAATGGATTCAAAAAAGCACTAACAAGTTTTTGCCAGGTACCATGCTTTTTTTTGGTAAAAAAAACATTATAGCCATATTTTTCTCTTAATGATTTAATATCTTTTAGTTGCAAACCACTTTCTGATGTTTTTAAATTACTAAAAACATCTTTATTTTCCATTTTTGCAAATTTAAGTAAAATTTGATTTTGCTCACTAGAAAAATTATTTTTTAATTTTTTTTCTTTACGTTCTAGAATTTTCATATCTTATTAAGGTCACGAATACACATTTAGTTGATAAGTATATGCAATAATATCAAATTAAAATTCTTGTCTAATTATTAACGATTAATAAAACAGTCAGTAATTCAACACGAGTAATAATCAGTACTAGAGATTTTATTCAAATGTACGTCCAATGTTCTTACCTCCTGTCTATAAAAATAATATTTTTATAATTATAAATAAGTAATTGATATATACTAAAAAAATACATCATGATTAAAAGTTTAGAAAAAAACTTAATTGTGTTTAATGACAATATTAATGACAATAATGCTTATATGTTAATTGAACATGGACATTGTATTGTTATTGACCCATCATCATATGGTCAAATAATTGAAAATTATATTAATGAGCATAAACTAATTTTTGATGGCATTTTATTAACTCATGGGCATTTTGATCATATTGAATCTGCTAATGAATTAATGACAAAATTTAAAGTTAGTGCATATTGTCATAAATTAGACGAAATTGTTGTAAATAAATACAATTGTGCAGACATGATGTCAAGTCCTAATTTTAAACCCTTGTCTGATTCATATATTTATTTCAATCAAAATGAGTTAAAAATAAAAAATTTTAAACTAGAAGTATTGTTTACTCCAGGGCATACTGCAGGTTCAGTTTGTTATCGTTATCAACGTTACTTCTTTACAGGGGACACAATTTTTTATGATTCTATAGGTCGATGAGATTTACCAACAGGTAATCAAATTCAATTATTTGATTCAATTAAAAAATTTATGAGTGTAGTTAAAAATGATGATTTAATTTTACCTGGTCATTGTCAACATTATGAAACTTATAATAATGTTGAAAAAGCAAATCTTTACATCATACATTTTAAAGGGGCTAATTAATGAATAAAAAAGATGAAAGTTTAATTAAACAAGCATTAATGGCCAGAGGAATTAAAGGTAAAGATTTAGACAAAGCTATTAAGGAAATTAATAATAAAGGTTTAAGTTTTGATGATTTAATTAATAACTTTATTGCTAAAGCAGATTCTGATCCACATTCAATTGCTGAACAAAATTGTGAATCAGGCAAATGTGAAGCTTGAAAATTAAATGTGGATGGAGAATAGTTATGGCAAATATTTTAGTTATTGGTGGAGCAGGTTATATTGGTAGTGTTGTTTGTGAACAACTTATAAAAAATCATAAAGTTGTTATTTTAGATGATTTATCTACAGGTTTTAAACAACATATTAATAAAAAAGCCAAATTTATTAAAGGAAGTTTGCTACAAAATGATTTGTTAATAAAAGTTATTAAAGAAAACAAAATTGATCTAGTTATTTGCCTCGCTGCTAAAATTGTTGTTTCTGAATCAGCAAGCAAGGCATTAGATTATTTTGAAACTAATGTTAATGGTTGTTTAAGCTTAATGAAAGCAATTAGCAAAACAAAAGTTAAAAAACTTATTTTTGCCTCATCAGCAGCAGTGTATGGTGTACCACAAACAAAAATTATTAATGAGAATCATCCACAAAATCCATGTAATGTATATGGAATGACAAAAAGTATTGATGAAAAAATTATTACTAATGTAGCAAAACAATATGGTATTAATTATTTAATATTTAGATTCTTTAATGTTTCAGGTGCAAGTGATTCATTATCTTGTGGTTTATTAAAGAAAAATCCTACATGATTAATTGCAAGTATTAATAAGTCAATTATTAATAATGAAAAATTTAATATTTATGGAGGGAAATATAAAACAAATGACCATACAGCATTAAGAGATTATATACATGTTGAAGACATAGCTTATGCCCATTGTCTTGGTGTAAAATACTTAATGAATAAAAAACCTTCTGCAATTTTAAATTTAGGTCTCGGAAAAGCATATACTGTGAAAGAAGTTTATAATTGTGCCTTAAAATTATTTAAGGCTAAAAATAATTTGATTATTAGACCAAATCGTGAAGGTGACCCTGCCTGTTTATTATCAGATATAACTAATGCTAAAAAAATATTAAAATGATGCCCAAAATATAAATTAGAGGACATGATTAAATCAGATTATAAATTTCAAAAAAAATTTATTAAATATTAATCTTCTTTAATAAGAAAGTATTTTTTTACTTTCGATTCGTAAATTAATCAAGTCACTCATCTAAAACACCAAGGTAATATTTTAACAGATGGTTTTGAATGAAAAATAAATTTTATATTTCTTTGTTTTACAATTTCAAAAAAATTATGCATTCTTAGTAAATATAAAAATGCAAATGTTGGCTCATCAATCGATTCAAGATAACGCATGTTTTCCAAAAATATCCTAAAATTTTTATTTGATTTTTGGCTATCACATGACATTGTATTTCCTGGTCTTACTCATCAATAATAACCCATAATTTTTGGAATGTTAGATATAATTTTTGCATTCTTTTGTAATCAAAAGAATAAAGGAATATCTTGATAAGGAATATTTTCTTTAAAATTTTTATATGTATAAAACATTTGTCTTTTAATATAGTAAGAAAAAGGTACTGGTGTGAGTGAATAAATTTTTTTAAACTTATAATCATGCATTATTCGTTTAAACGGAAGATAACATGAATACACTGGAAATTTTTTATGCTTACCGTTTCAAAAATAAAACCCACCAATTGCAATATCAGCATCATTTATATATTTATTTGCATAAATAAATGCATTACGTGCTAGCATATCATCTGAGTCACAAATAACCACATAATCATTATGAACTAATTTGTTTTTACGAACAAAATTCATAACTCCACCTCAGTTTGCATTAGGTTTTCTATATACTTTTATATGTGGATACTTATCAGCATACATCTTAGCAATTTGATAAGTATTATCAGTAGAACCGTCATCAACTATTATGTGTTCTACTTTTCTTAAGTCATATTTGTTTTTGATTACTGACAAAATACATTTACTAATATATTTTTTAGCATTATAGGCAGCTGTAATAACAGTAAATGAATATTGTTTTTTATTTTTCATAATTTGATGTTAACTGATCAAACAATTTGATTGTATTTAAAATGGCATCATCCATATCATAATATTTATATTCTGCTAATCTTCCTAGTGGATAAAAATTTCTGAATTTATTTAAGTATGACATATATTTATTGTAAATTGTTGCTGATTCTTTATTTTGAACAGGATAATATCTATTATTAAATTTTTTTGATTTTAAATCATATTTGTTTGGATATTCTTCTGAAATTACTGTATTTTTAGAATTTTGTAATGTCATTTTTTTATATTCAGTAATTCTTGTCATTGTTTTATGTGCTGGATAATTAATAACTGAGCAATTTTGAAAACTTTGTTTTTTCAAACTTTTGAATTTTATATAAAGGCTTCGATATGGTAGAATTCCATATTTATAATTTAATAATTCATCAATTGGACCAGAATAAAAAATCAAATTTTTCTTTGGTTTATTATTGATACAAATATTATTCTTATTAAATGTAACTTTATATTTAGATCTTAGAAATAGATGAATATTCTTATGATCAATAATATTTTTCATCATATTTGTGTACCCTTCTAATGGTAAACCTTGAAATTTATCTTCAGGAAAGTATGTATCTAAATCTGATAGAATGATTTTTACTCTACTAATTACTTTAGGATCAATATTTTTAATATTAATACCTCACATTTTTGCAGTGTAATTAGCATAAACATTATCATATAGAAATTTTGAAAGCCTTTTAATTAATGGATTTTTAATTTTTATTAAATCAAAAAGCGTAATATAGGATTTATTTTTAAAGTTTTTCTTTAGTAAATTAATGATTTTATTAAATTCTTTTGGAAACAAAATATTAATGCTTTTAAAATTAATTGGTAGTGGAATTAATTTTGATTTAACATTTGCCAATACATGATGTTTATAACCATTAAATTTTGTAAATTTTTTAATGAATTTAATCACTTTGTCATTGTCAGTATGGAAAATATGGGGCCCATACTTGTGAACATAAATACCATTTTTGTCCAAATAATCGAAACAGTTACCACCAATTTTATTTTTTATTTCATATAAATTGACTTGATAGCCTATTTCTGCATATAATCTGGCCATTGTACATCCAGATATCCCTGCACCAAAGATATCAACTATCTTTTTCATAAACTTGGTGATTATTATAGAAAATAAATTTTCTATAAAATATAAATTATTGTATATATTTTAATATGAGTAATTTGGGAAATAAAACAAAAGTCATATTTATTTTTGGTGGAGTTTATAGTTCTTTAGGTAAAGGAACAATAGTTTCATCAATTGGAAAAATTTTATCAAATAATACCAAGAAAATCAGCGTATTAAAATTTGATCCATACTTAAATGTCAATGCAGGGTTAATTTCACCAAGTCAACATGGTGAATCTTTTATAACTAAAGATGGTATTGAAACCGATCTTGATTTGGGTACTTATGAAAGATTTATTGAAAAAGAATTAACTAGACTCTCAACCATAACAAGTGGTAGAATTTATAAAGAAATTATTGATTGTGAATTAGCTGGTGGATATAGTGGAAGAACTATTCAAGTTATACCTCATGTAACAAACAAAATCAAAGAAAAAATTTATAACATTATTAATGCAGAAAAGCCTGATTTTCTATTGATAGAAATTGGTGGTACTGTTGGTGATGCTGAATGAGTTCCATTTACAGAAGCAATTTCTCAATTTATTCCCGAATATGGGAGAGCAAATGTGTTATCTATTTTAGTTTCCCCATTAATATCATTAAGCTCAACAAGTGGTGAATTGAAAAGTAAGCCAACTCAGCATTCTATTAAAGAAATACTTAGTTATGGTGTATTTCCTAATTTTTTAATCTTGCGTACAAATGTAAAACCAAATAATGAAATATTTGAGAAACTTGAATTATCATCACATATAGATAAAAGGAACATATTTTTTTCTCCAGATTTAAAATCTATTTATGATTTGCCTGATGTTCTTTATAAACAAAAAATTCATTTAAGAATTTTCAATTATTTCGACATTAAATATTTCAAGGAAAAGGATTTATTTCAAAGGAATTGAACTTCATACATAAGAAAAATTAAAAAAATCAAAAAATCTATTGGAATTGCATTGATTGGTAAATATGTATCTTTACATGATGCATATATTTCAATAAATGAATCACTAAAATTTGCAGGATACCAAAATAATATTAATGTTAATATTAAGTGAATTTCAGCTACAACAAGTAAAAATAAGAATTTTAGTAAATTATTAAAAGGATGTAAGGGTGTAGTAATTTCTGAAGGTGAAGGTTTTGATAATAATGGTGATGAATATATTATTAGTGCAATAAATTATATCCGTACCAACGATATTCCATTAATTTGTATCGGTTCTGGTATGCAATTTATGTGTATTGAATTCGCTAGAAATGTTTTAGGAATGAAAAATGCAAATTCTGCTGAATTTTCAAAATCAGATAGTATTATTGAAAAAATTCCAGACAAATTATCTTTAGGTGATTATGAATGTAATATAGAACCAAAAACAATAGCAAGTAAGTTATATAACTCAAATATTATTAATCAGCGACATTCAAATGCTTATGGATTAATTAATCAAAGATTAATTAAATTATTTAAGGATAATGGTTTAAATATTAGTATGACTAGGTTAGTTAACAATATTTCAATAGCTGAATTTGTTGAGGACAAAAAGCTTAAATGTTATTTGGGATGCCAATTTCATCCTGAATATCATTCAAAACCAAAAAATGTCGACCCTTTATTTTTGTATTTTGTAAAAAAATGTATTGCCAGATAATATTTAGTAGAATATAAAATGTTCATAAACTTATGGGGATGTCACGGTTTCGACATGATCAAGGTTTAAGTGAATGCAGTGGGGTATGCCCCTTATAGCTTGAGATGCAATAAATGCAGACAATTTAGAAGAAGTAGCTATTAATCAACCATTATTAGCTAACCAATTCCAATACAACTGTGCAGTAGCTGCTTAATTATTTAACAGTTCAATGCACAAATTGGGTGTAATAGAGATTTTAATCTTTTCTATCTAATACACTTTTAACCAAAAAGAATATATCCTTGCGATGCTAATAACATTGATGAATCTAATCTTAGCTATCTCTAGTGGTGGCAGTCTATAACCATATAACATTAGATGAAGGTTATAATAGTAGACTAAACTGTAGTATTTACTTAAGTTTTGTTTGTGGAAATGGGTTCAATTCCCATCATCTCCACCATAAAATTTTATAGCGTTAATAATTAGGTTTTTACAAATCTACTAATTTATTTATGTAGGTATTTTAGGGTATATTTAGTGGCAT
>JBGVBX010000013.1:0-27443 GCA_045225975.1 Malacoplasma sp.
TCCACATAGTGGATATAATTTTTTGCTGACATTTTTTTAATACTTCACCTATAATTCAAGTGTTGCACTTAAGATGTCATTCTGGGATGTGGTCTTAATTGACCACATTTTTTTCTTATTATAAACAATAACTGAAAATATGTTGCTGAAAGGATATATTAGTACACAAGTAAACAAAGAATAAATATTAAAGACGTTGGATTTAGTTGTTGAATTAACAATAAAACCAATTATCATTCCTAATAATAAAATGGTATATTTGCTCATGTACATAAAAATACTAAAAACAATGATGCTTTTGTTATTTGTATTTTTCAATATTAATTTATTGGTTATAAAACCAAATAATAAAGAAAGATAAATGAAAGGGATGTTAATTATACATCCATAAATAATACTATGGTTTTTGTAAATTATACTCAAACTAATACAAACAATAGAGGCAATTAATATAAGTGATGTATTAAACAGTAAGAAATAGATATTTAGTTGTTTATCAAATAATTTATTTTTTGGTTGATTAGACATTATTTGGTTCCAAATATGCGGTCACCAGCATCACCTAAACCAGGAACAATATAAGAATTTTTATTTAAATGCTTATCTACAGAACAAGTAAATATTTTGATTGAGTTATCATATTTCTTTAATACTTTCAATCCTTCAGGTGCAGCTAGTACGCACGCAATGCGGATTGATTTAGGTTTATATTTTTTAATAATTTGAATTGCTTTAACAATTGAATAGCCTGTAGCTAACATTGGATCAAGTAGAATCACATCAGCACCTTTAATACGTTTAGGCATTTTGCAATAGTATTCAATAGGTTTTTTTGTTTTTTCATCACGATATAAGCCAATATGTCCAATAGCAGCTTGTGGCATCATTAACTTAAAACCATCTACCATACCAAGTCCTGCACGCAATATTGGTACAAGAACAACAGGAGTAATTAATTTATAACCAAATGTTTTAGCTAATGGTGTTTCAATTTCAAAAGTTGATAATTTTAGATCTTTAGTTACTTCATATGACATTAATTGAGATAGTTCAAGAAGATTAGTTCGAAAATTAAAAGAATCAGTATGTTTATCTCGCATACGTGATAGTTTCATTTTAATTAATGGGTGATTAATAATTTTAAGCATAATTTTTTCTTTATTATTTTACCATTAGCGCAATTCACGATTAAATGGGATACCGTCATATTCTGGTGGTCTTACTCATTTTGCAAAGAAAATCAATGTTAAGAAAGTAATAATATATGGAATAGAGTATGCAAGGTCTTTAGGAATACCTACATTTGTTAGTACACTTGACATACATAATGAAATTAATAATGAGAAAATATATGAAGTTACAACAATTAATTCAATCTTCCATGCACCAACAATCATAATTGCTAATGCTAAGAACCCTAAACCTTGTACATTACCTTGAGATTGTTTAATGTTAAATAAAAATATTGCACCAGCTAATCCTGCAACAGCACTTGATAAGATAACTGCAACTCATTGATATTTATTTACACTAATTGATTGTGCATCAACAGCAAAAGGGTTTTCACCAACTGCAACATATCTAAAACCAACTCTTGTTTTTGTAACAATTAACCAAATAACTCCAGCTATTACTAATGCTAAAATAAACATAATTAATGATGAACCATATATTGAACCACCAATATATAAGAAGTCATCAAATCCTGTTGATAATTTAGGAGCATCATAGAAAACATTACCTAAGTTGCTATTTACGAATGTACATAATGCAACACCAATTAAGTTAATAGCTGTACCACTAATAACATGGTTTGCTCGTAAATTAATGCAGGCAAATGCATGCATTGTACCTACAATCATTGTCGCAATCATTGTTAACAAGAGGGCAAAGATTATTCCTGTTTCACCCATTTTAGTGAAACCAATTACTGGTGATGAGAAGATGCCAAAAAAGATAACCCCAAAGCACATCATACCATCAATTCCAATATTAACAATTCCAACACGTTCAGATAAATATCCAGAAATTGCACCTAGTAATAATACAGCACCATACAATAATGCATAATTAAATATTATTCCACTCATTATTTATCACCTCCTAAACTATTCTCGAATTCATTGATATTTTTATTTATTACTGTTTGGATAAATTTATTGTTTATTTCATTTCTTACTAAGTTATATGATGCCTTAGTGTAGTAATAAATAATTTTAGTTATTTGCCTTTTGTATAAACTATATGGTTTACCTAAATCAATTTGTTTTTCAATTAATTGGTTAGCAAGTGTTGAAATTTCTGGTATTAAATTTCTATAAGGTGTAACTTTTACATTGAATCCATAAGATGGTATTTTTGTTGTTTTTGGTAATTCATTTTCATAAATCTTATGCGCTTTATCAAAATAATCAATAAAATTATCAAATAATTCATTTTTAATACCATTTTGTGTTTTAGCTAATTCCTTTTTATAAGAAATTTCAAATTTTAAATGTTTAATAGCTAGATTACAAATTTCATTTAATTCCTTAATCTTAGATTTTGCTTCTTGTTGATTATTTTCTAAAATTAGTTTCTTTTGTATAGCATAATCCTTATTAAATTCAGAAAGTTTGTCTTTATAAAATCTATTTAAAAGTTTATTAGCCATATTAATATCAAAGTTTTTCAATTTGCGGAAAACAATTCATTTTTTAAAATTATTCTTTATTTTTTTTGAATTCAATAGTGCTAAATTCAATAAATGAGTTATGCAATATTTAACATAATTAATATCTTCCATTTCTGCGGGAATAATGTTATTATTTTTTATAACTTCAGCAGTATTAGGTAATTCAAGGAATTCTTTTCTTTCTTTGCATAATTCAAGAAGTTTGTTTAATAGCTTGCTTAGATGTTTATTGTCTGATTTTTTAGGCAATTTATTAGCGTATTTAACTTTTAATTCATTAATTGATTCATTGAAATTGTTAGCAGTAATATTAATTTCATGGTTTGGTTCAATTTGATGAATAATATTTTTAATTTTCTTAATAGTAATAACAATATTATTGTAAGTATGATAATAATGATTAATGGTATAGATAGCAGATTTAGCATCATCAATATTTTTATTTTGTTCATTAACATATCGATAATAATTATTTTCATTGTTTTTACCATCAAATAATTTTCTTAATCATATCCATGGTTTAAAGTAGTACATTAATGAAATAATTGCTGCACCATAAACAATAACACCAAACATCAAATTAGCAACTGCGGGATCAACTAAGTAATCATTTTGAATTGGAACTTTAGCATTTTCTACCATAGCAAAGAATAATGAAACAGGTAAGACTGCAATTGGATTATTCATTGAGATTAATCCTACTGAAATACCATCAAATCCATTTGTTGGAATTGCTTTAGCTGCTGTTGTAACAAACATTTGATTAGTTTGTCCGCAATATATCATTGCTCCTAATAATCCTGCAAGCATTCCAGAAATCAACATTGCTATTAATTGTTTTGACTTTACATTAATTCCTGCATAGGTTGAAGCTGATAAACTTAATCCAGTTACTGAAATCTTTTTACCAAATGTTGAAAGACCAAGAATGATTATTGAAGCAGGAACAACAAGGATAGTAATAATTGTTAATGGTAATCATGAACCATTTAATATTCCATTAGCATCTGTGATCATTAATGAAACATTACTTGGAAGTGACTCAGTATTTAATCCACTAGAGTCAATATTACCCATTTTACCAACTACTTCTCTTACAAATAATGTACCTAGGAAGAATATTGTTCAATTGAATATAATTGATGAAATAACTTCATTAACATTTAAATAAGTTTTTAACAGATCAATAATTACTGCTATTAATGCTCCACCAGACATTGCGATTATTACTATGAGTACTTGACCTAAACCAGTAGCAATCCCGGCATGGTTCATAGCAAACCCGGCAACAACAGCAAGTTGTCCACCAAATAGCATTTGTCCCGAAATACCAATATTGAATAATCCAGCTTTTTGTGCAAAGATGAAAGATAAGGCAGCTACGGTAAATATGGAGATTGATGAAATTGTATCTTTTGCATGGCTCTCTTCAAATTTACCAGCAAATGGTGCAGTAAAGATAGTTTTAAGTACACCAGCAAACAATGATCCTTTGGCATAGATAATAATAACTAGAAATAAAGCCAACATTAATGAGAAAAGAATTGAAAATACAGAAACAAATGTATTCTTGGTTGTATTTTTACGGTTATCACCAAAAACTAATTGTTTTGATCCAAATCTTATTCGTGTCCAAAAATAATTGAAAAAATTATTGGTTTTCTCAAATTTTGCACTCATTTTATTCACCTCCTTCAATAGTTGCTTTTATAGTCTCATTTGCTTCGTTAGTAGTATTACTGTTTGATAAATATTTAGCAATTTCAGATCGTTTAGCATCACTTCCTAAAGTTTCATAAACAATCTGACCATTATTTATAACTGCAATTCTTGATGAAATAGTTAGGATTTCATCAAGTTCATATGATATCAATAAGATTGTAGCACCGTTTTTAGCATCTTGAATAATTTTCTCATGAATAAAATTAATAGCTCCAAGGTCTAAACCACGAGTAGGTTGAACAAGTATAACAAATTTATGTTTTCGTGTTAATTCTCTACCAATAACTAACTTCTGTTGATTACCACCTGAAAGTGCACGTGCTAAAGCCTTACCATTATTAGCACCTCGAACATCTCATATACTGATAATTGATTTTGCATATTTACTTATTTGTTTTTTATTAATAAACCCAAATTTTGTAAATGGGTAACGATCTATTTCTGGAAGCACAGAGTTAATATTAACGGTTTCATCAAGAACCAATCCATATTTTAATCTATCTTCAGGAATATGACATAATCCGCTCTTGTATAGATCATGTACATTTGATCCAAGAACATTAATCTTTTTATAAGTTTCTAAGTTATAGATATAAACTTCACCAGTAACTTTTTGTTTCAATAATCCACCAAGAATTAAAGCTAATTCAGTTTGTCCGTTTCCCTCAATGCCAGCAATACCTAGAATTTCACCTTTATGAATGGTTAAATTAAAATTATTTAATGCATTAATTTTAGGTTGTGAAATTTTTGGAACAGTTACATTTTTTAATTCACAAACAACAGGACGTTCTTTATAACTTTGATCATTAGTTTTATTCATTGTCAAAACTAATTTATAACCCACCATATCATTAGCAATTTGTGCTTCAGAGGTATCTTGTTTTTTAACAGTTTTGACCAATTTACCTTTACGAATAATTGTGATGTTATCTGCAACAGCCATAACCTCATTAAGCTTATGAGTAATTAAAATAATGGTTTTTCCTTGTTTTTTAAATTCAAGTAGCATTTGTAAAAAACCTTTAATTTCTTGGTCAGAGAGAACAGCAGTTGGTTCATCAAAAATTAAAATATCAACATCACGGTATAACAACTTTAAAATTTCAGTTCTTTGTTGTTGGCCAACAGTTGCATTAATAGATTTAATATCCAAATTAACATCTAAATTATATTGCTTTGCTAATTTTTCAATCTTCTCTTTTGCAGATTTTCTATCAATAAAACCATGCTTAGTCATTTCAGCACCTAAAATTATGTTGTCTAATAATGTATAGTTATTAACCAATTTGAAATGTTGGTGAACCATACCAATACCATTTGCTTTTACATCGTTAGCAGTCATTGTTGCTAATTCATTTCCATTAACAATAATTTTGCCAGAATCATATGGTAAGATTCCAAATAAGATTGACATTATTGTTGTTTTACCGGCACCATTTTCACCAACAATAGCATGAATTTCATTCTTTTCAACTTTAATTGTTAAATTATCATTAACAACTTTTTTACCATTATCAAATGTTTTGGTAATATTAATCATTTCAATAGCATATTTACTATCGTTAGATTCGTATAGGCTTTTTGTATTTGTTTGATTAACTTTTTTCTTTTTAAACCACATAATTATTTGTAAACAAAATATTCATTATCCTCTAGAAATTCAAATACATTCATATTATTGTGTTTTTCATCAATATCAACAAATTTGTTTTCTAGTAAGAAAGAGATTAAATCATTATATGTTGATGTATCATCAACACCTTTATAATCATAGCCAATTAATTCAAGTGCATGAAGTAATGATTGTCAACCTGTACCATTATTTAATTCAGAAGCAGATTTATTATCTAAACTTGCTCCTTGTGAAATACCTGCACCTTTGTTATAAATTGTGCCAACAGTTGCATAACCACTATTACCTATAAATGAACGATTAATAGCTTCATCGCACTGATCCAATTTTTGTCCATTATAGTCTAAATAATTTACATTGAAGTCATTATCAAAATAATAACCCCTTACACCTTTAGCTCTTGCTTGAAAGATTGTTGAAGCAATTCCAGCTAGATCTTTTTTAGCTGAGAATTGAATTATCTTATTTCCGAAATTTAATTTGCTTTTGCTTCTGTATTCACCTATATCACTATCTTCTTGAGCTGTATCAACACCAATTGTTATTGCAGGTGAAGCTTGGTTTCTAATTTCATTAACAACATCAATTGTTTGTGGACCAGCAACAGGCAAAATAGCATCAGCTCCCTGCATTAATAATTGTTGTACAAGAAGTTTTGCCTCACCAGTTACAAATGAATTTGAATAGAATGATTCAGATCTTCCTACACAAATTAAATCTACTGTTCTTTTTGCTTTAGTTTCATTATCTCATTGATTATAGCCATCATATTTTGGGAGGAAGAATCTATTGTAAATATAAATACCTCACTCAAATCCACCCATAAATGATGTAACTGTTGGTATAGGAAGTCCGCCAAATGTACCTACAGCAAGCTTACCATCATTAACTTTTGAATATATTTGGTCATATCTATCTTGAAGGTATTGGCATACTGCAATTCCACATAAAAATGCTGATTGATCAGCTCGATAATAAACTGATGCACAGCGGTCTGAATCAAATCCGCCATCAAGAATTGTATAAGTTGCTTTATTATATAGACTTGTCTGTTCTTCTTCGAATGTTCTAAGTGGGGTTTCATGAATGTATCCAGGAAGTAATAATGAACCTTTTTTAGGACCATCAAGATCATCTGGGTATTTTAAAGGCATTTTGTTGATTTCATCCTTATAAATGCTGTGAAAACCAGGATTATCATCAGAACTTGGTTTATTAGCTCTAGCAGAATAGTAGCCATCTTTATATCCACTACTATCAGCATTTTTTAACTCAGAATTTATAATTCTAACATTTTGACCTGCAGTTCATGGGTCGCCTACGATTTTTGGATCTTTCTGATGTATTCAATTAACAAGACCTAAATATGAAGATTCATTAAAAGATTTATCTAAAGTAACATGTGAAGCACCATCTAATATTTGGGATGCACAGGAATACATTTCTTCTGGGTCATTTTTTAGAACTTCTAATGGATCAGTTTCATCAATCATTGAGTATTCATATACATCATTTGTTCCATATATAGGTTCATCTGCTGAACAATTTCAATATGAAATAGAAGGTAATGAGCTATAGTCCGCTGCAACAGTTGAACTAATTTTATCATCCTTGTTAAATTGATAAGGTTTTATATCTACGAATTTTCCGTTTAGTGAAAGTGAAGCTGTTAATCCAATGACTAAACCGCTTGAACCTCCTACCAATACAACAGCAGCACCAACTTTAAGAATAGTTCTGAATGCTTTTGAATGTTGTTTCTTATTAATATCCATAATCCAAATGACCTAACCAACCAACATTAATGTTAATATAACATATTAACATACAATATTCAAATTTATTTTTTATTTAATCAAATAAAATCGCTTTTCATTAGATATAATAATCAAATAAAATGGCAAATAAATTTTTAGTAACAACACCTATTTATTATGGTTCTGGAAAACCTCATATTGGTCATGCATTCACCACAATAATGGGTGATGTTTTTGTTAGTTTTAAGAAAATTTTAGGTTATGATGCAATTTTATTGTCTGGAATGGACGAACATGGTCAAAAAATTGCTGAAAAAGCTGCCAAAGCAAATAAAAAACCACAATCTTATGTAGATGATATTTACAATGATTTCAATCATTTATGAGAATTATTAGACATTAAATTTGGTGCTTTTATTAGAACAACAAATCCTAAACATTGTCAAGCAGTACAAAAGGTATTTAGTCAATTATATAAAGACAAATATGTGCATTTAACCACATGAAAAGGTTTATATTGCGTGCAATGTGAAGAAAATTACACTAGATCATCAGCAATTGAACATGAAGATCATCAATTATATTGTAAAGTTGGGCATAAATTGGTTGAGAAATCTGAATTATCCTATTTCTTAGAAATCTCAAAATTTCAGAAATGATTAATTAATTTTTATAAAGATAACCCTAAATTCATTTTCCCAAGTGAAAGAGTTAATGAAATTATGAATAATTTCATTATTCCAGGTCTTGAGGATTTGTCAATTACAAGAACAACTTTTGATTGAGGTGTTCCTACTATTGAGGATAAAAAACATATTCTTTATGTTTGAATTGATGCATTGATGTCATATCTAACTGGTCTGGGTTATTTAACAACAGATGATCATCTTTATAGGGAATTTTGAGACAATGATGAGGCTATAAAAATTCATATTGTAGGTAAAGAGATTACCCGTTTTCATGGTATTTATTGGCCAATTTTATTAAAATGTTTAAATCTAAAGCAACCATCAAAAATTATTTCACATGGTTGGATTATTACTAAAGAAGGTAAAATGTCTAAATCATTAGGAAATGTAGTAGACCCTGTTGAATACATTAAAAAATACGGTGCGGATGCATTAAGATATTATTTATTAAAAAATATCCCTATTTCTAGTGATGGAATATTTTCAAATGAGTTATTTGTTAATACTTTTAATTCAGATCTTGCAAATAATTTCGGTAATTTATTTTCAAGGTCATTAGGAATGATTAATAAATACAACCAAGGGGTTATTCCTAACATAAATGTAAAATGTTTAGATAAAAAAGACATATCTTTAATTGATAAGGTTAAGGCATTACAAAAACAAGCTACTAACTTTGTAGATAATTTTGAATTTAATAAATTAATTGATTTATTAATAAATTTGAGTTCCGAGGCTAATAAATATGTTGAGGATTCTAAACCATGAGAATTAAATAAGCAAAATAAAAAGGATAAACTATTTAATTTTTTAAACATTATTTCAAATGTGGTAAGAAATTTAATATTTTATTTATCGCCTATTTTAAAATTAGGAATTAAATTAGCAAAAGAGCAATTTCTATTTTCATCAAAAGATTTAGATCCAAAAGGTTTAGTTGATTTTGAATTACTTAATAATCACAAAGTCGGAGTTTCTAAACCAATATATGAGCGAATTAAATAGTTTTCAATGTTTATAAATATAGAATATTTACATTATGTATTTAGTAAATAGTAAGATTAAAACTCAATTAACTTTGGTTGCTAATAAAGAATCAAAGGATCATGAAAAATATTCATATTTTTTGAAGGACCAAAAAATTATTTTTACAATTGATGAAAAACATTTTTGTCTTCGTAAATTTAATTGAAAAATTCGTGAACTATTTGGTAAATTCAGGAATAGTTTTAATGTTGATTTAAACAGTTTTTTATCTATTATTCCTAGTGTTTTTCATCAATCAGTAATTACTTGCATGATAAATAATAGTGAATATTTTAATGATTTATTATTTAATTTGAAAACTAATAAGAATAATGAGATTATCACTAATTTCATCATTAATAATAAGTACCAAAAGATGTTAAATCTTTCTAAGTTAATGGTTCAAGCGTCAAATTTTGCAAGAAAATTGCAATTAATGCCAAATAACTATATGAATCCATCTACATTTGTTGAGATGGTTAAAAAGAATTTTAAACCTTTTAATAATTTGATTGATATTAAAATACTAAACAGGTCGGATTTAATAAAGAAACAAATGGGTTTGATTCTCTCTGTTGGTAATGCATCTAATCAGAAAAATGAACCAAAATTAATTTCAATTAAATTTAAAAATTCAAAACCTAAAATTGCTATTATTGGTAAGGGCGTTACTTTCGATACTGGTGGTATCAATTTAAAACCAAGCGCTTATTTAGCAGGAATGCAATATGATATGTCTGGTGCTGCTATTGCTGTAGGAGTTATGTATGCATTTTGTTTAAATAAAATGAAACCAGATTTAGCAGTAGTAATGCCATTAGCTGTTAATGAAATTGGTGCTAATTGTACAAAAGTCGGTGATGTAATTACTTCATATTCTAAAAAAACAGTGGAAATTACTAACACTGATGCTGAAGGTAGATTAATTTTAGCTGATGGAATCACTTATGCAATTAAAGATTTAGGCGTTAAATCAGTGCTAACTATTGCTACATTAACTGGTGCTATAGCTATTGCCTTAGGTGATATATATACTGGATTTTGGTCAACAAATTCTGACAATATCAATTTATTTGATAAAGCTGCAAAATCTGCTGGTGAATATGTATGAAATCTACCATTTAATCAATATTTTACTGATCCTCTAAAAGATTCAATGCTTGCAGATTTAATCAACTGTGTTGAAAAACCAAGTGCTTCATCAATTTCAGCCGCTTCATTCTTAAAGGAATTTGCAAAAAGTGTTGATTTTATGCATTTAGATATTGCTGGAACCAGTGAATTTAAAACAAGAGGTAAATCATACCCAATTCCGGTAATGATTGATACATTATTTGAATATGTAAGGAATAATTTTTATGGAAAATCAAAATAAAAAACCCAAGTCAATTAAAAATGTTAAAGAAAAAAGATTAGTTGGTATTATTTGCTTAATATTTCTTACTATTTGCTGTATTATTTCTATGATTATAGTCTTTGTATTTTGCAAAAATAAAATATAATTTTATATAGTGGTATTTATGGAAGATCAAAAAGAAATTAAAGTTGAACAAACTACAATTGAGACACCAAAAACAGATGAGCCAAAAAAGTTAACTAAAAAACAATTAGTTAGCGAATTGTTAGCAAAATCTAATAGCAAAGTATTTATTGCTAATTGAAAAATGAATAACAAGTTTGCTGACATTAAAGCATACTTTAAAAAATTTAACAAGTTAATTGGAAGCGATAAAATATTAAAAATAATGGGCAATGTCATTATTGGAGTTGCACCTACTGCAATTGGCTTACTACCAGTTGTAGGTATGGCTAGAAAAGGAATATTAACTGTTACACAAAATGTTTATCATAAAGAAAATGGATCATATACTGGATGCATATCATATGACCAAGTTCATGAATATAACATTAACTATGCCATTGTTGGTCATTACGAAACAAGAACAATTTTTAACCTAAAAGAATCTGATGTTAATGAAGTTGTTAAATCATTAGTAAATAATAAAATGACTCCAATACTTTGCATTGGTGAAACTGCTGAAGAAAAAGATAATGGGCTAACTCAAAAAGTCCTTTCAAAGCAATTGCTAAATGATTTAAAAGATATTTCTGCAGATCAAGCACTTAATGTAATCATTGCTTACGAGCCTATTTGAGCCATCGGTAAAACACGAGCTACAAATGATGAAATTGATAAAAATATTAAAATGATTCGTTTGATATTAGGAAGCATATATGATAACGAAACTGCTAAGAATATTCATATTTTATATGGCGGCAGTGTAGATGAAAATAATGCTGCAGAAATTTTAACAGTTAGAAGTGTTGATGGTTTCTTAATTGGTAGAGCAGGACTTGATCCAGACGCATTCTATAAGATTATCAAATCATCTCCTGAATATATTGAGTCTAAAAAGATACTTACATCTAAAAACAAATAATTTTTAATTAAAAAATTGCTATGGGTTTACAACATAAGATGATGTCTGATTCTAACACATATGACGTAATAGTTATTGGGGCAGGACCAAGTTCTTTTGCTACTTGTATCTATTTAGGCAATGCTGGATATAAAGTTGCTTACATTGAAAAAAATATCCCAGGTGGAAAATTAGTTAATATTCCAGTTATAACTAATTATCCTGGTTATAAACAAATTTCAGGAGCAGATTTGGCATTAAATATGTATGAACAAGTACAAAAAGTAGGTGTTATCTCATTGTTTGGTGAAGTTTCTCAAATTGATCAATATTTAAATTACCATGTTGTTTATACAACTGATGGAGCCATACGATACACTAAAGCATTAGTTATTGCTACAGGAACTGTTGAAAATAAATTAGAAGCAAAGGATGCAAATAAATATGAACATAAAGGTGTAAGTTATTGCGCTATTTGTGATGGAGCATTAGCAAAAGACAAGGATGTTATAGTCACTGGTAGTGGTGATTTAGCTTTAACTAATGCAATATATTTATCAAAAATTTGTAAGCAAATATATTTAATTGCTAACAATGATCAATTTCGAGTAAAAAAGTTTGATTTGAATTTATTAAAACAAGCCAATAATATAAAAGTATTTTTTAATTCATTAGTTGATACTGTTTTGGGAGATGGTAATAAAGTTACTGGAGCAATTATTAAAGATGTAAATACTAATCAGCAGCAAACAATTGATTGTTCTTATATTTTTAATTACACCGGTTCAATTCCTGCAACAAATTATTTAAGAAACACCAAATTGCTTGATAATGATGGCAATGTCGTACATAACCAAAACATGGAAACCAATGTTCTAGGAATATATGCAATAGGTGATGTAACAAATAATCAATTTAAACAAATTACAATTGCTGTTAGTGATGGAACAATAGCTGCGTTAAATATTCAACAGTATTTAAAAAATTGAAAATAATGCCAACATTTAGTTTTTTGACTAAGCAAGAAATTTGTAATAAAAAGTATGATATTGAATCTATAAAGATGATTCTTTCATCTTTTTTGACAAATAAGTTAAAAATTTCTTTATCACAATCAAAAATTGAATATTATATTGACTCAAATTTTTCATTCATAATTAGATTTATTACTGAATGCATTGATAAGATTGCAACAACTGAACGTTATTTATCATATAGTGAAATTAATAAATTCAATAAAAATCGTATTTATCGATTGATAATTAAGCAATCAAAATTTGAGCAGGTTATTAACGATTTGAAAGTTTTGGAAGACAAAGATATTAAATTTTGCAAAAAAGATTCACAAAAAAAAGCATATGTTATCGGTGCATTTCTGAGTGGTGGAAGTATTAGTGATATTTCTAAACCATTCTATCACTTAGAAATTAGAAGCACAAATCCAAAGTTTTTACGATTAGTACAAGAAATATTGATTAATTGAAAACTTTCACCAATTTTGTTAAAAAGAAAATATAACAGTGTATTATATTTGAAGCGTTCAACAGAAGTTTCTGATTTTTTAAAACATATTGGCGCTATTGAAAATATGTCATTATTAGAAGACACAATTATTTCTAGGGATTTTAATAATCAATTACATCGTTTAAATAATCTTGATGTATCTAATATCTCGAAATCAACAAAAGCTAGTGATTTGCAAACAAAAATGATTAAAACTATTTTAAAATCACAAGAATATAAGAAGCAAAAAGATAAATTTAAAAATTTTTGTCTATTACGTTTGGATCATCCAACAGCAAGTATTACTGAATTATCTAATTTGTATCAAAAAACATACAAAACTAAAATCACCCGTTCAGGAATTAATCATTTTGTTATTAAATTAAAAAATATTTATAAAAAAGTAGTTAAGTAGCTCTTTTTATTTTTGACTTTTTTATATTTATATATTATTAATATATATATGAATGACAAATTTTGCAAATTTTTTGTATGTGCAAAAATTTTAACAGAAGAAGAATTTGATCAAATTAAAGATCATGCTACTTTTGAGTTTAATTTGAATAAATCTACAAATAATTCAAGAATTGTTATTACTTTAAATAAGATTTTGCCAATAAATATTTATGAAAAGATTCAATATGGAATAACTAATTATTGTCATAACTCTTTTGAAATTGAACTAGTTGGTGAGGCACACTCATTTACTGAAAAAGACATAAAAGATTATTTTAGGTATTTTATAAACAAATTATCATTGGGTGATACAGTAATTGAAAATTTATTAAATATTATTGATATTAAAATCGAAAACGATAAAGTCACAATTTCATATTTTGATGATTTTGAAGAAAAATTATTACATGACTTAAAATCTTCTATTTTGAATGATTTTGCTAATGCTGGTTTTAAAATAAATCAATTAGAATTTATTTTCAGCAAAGATAAACAAAATTTAGAGATATATAAAACTCAAAAAATAAATGAGATTAATAAATCATTAAAAAGTATTGAACTGATAAATGAAAATGAAGCTCAAGTTTTAAGAGATAACAAAGTTAATATCAAAAATATTATTGGTATTGATGAAATCAATGAAAACACTAAATATGGTGTATTACAATGTCAGATTTTTAAAATTAGCAAAACTAACACTAGAAAAGGTTTTGTCATTTACACTTTTTGAGTAACTGATTTTAAGAGTGCAATTAAGATTAAATGTTTTTCAACTGATGTTAATTTAATGATGAATGGCCCAAGAAGCAATTTACCTTCATTTTATCTTGATAAATTTCAACCAAATGATTGAGTTATTGCTGAATGTTCATTCAACATTGATAAATATAATGCGAATGAATTAACTGGTTCTGTAAGAAAAATTATCAAAATAAAAACTCCTAAACAATATCTTAGAGAAGATGTTGCTAAAAGTAAAAGGATTGAATTATTAGCACATACCAAGATGTCTGCTTTTGATGGTATTTCATCAGTAAAAGAATTAATTGAACGCAGTAAAACATTTGGATGAAATGCAATTAGTGTTATTGATCGTTATAATGTTCAATCATTCCCTGATGCATATAATATTGCAAAAAAGATTAAACAGAAGATTATTTATGGTGTGGAATTAAATGTATTAAAAGATTCGCCAATTTATGTATTAAATCCACGTGATGAGGATTTAATTAAATCTGAAATGGTTGTATTTGATATTGAAACTTCTGGATTAAATAATGAATTTAATGATTTAATTGAATTTGGTGCTGTAAAAATAAAAGATTTGAAGATTGTTGATCGAATTGATTTTTTTATTAAACCATCAAAGCCAATTTCATCATATATTTCATCAAAAACACACATTACTAATGAAATGCTAGAGCAACAGGGTATTGATCTAATTGATGGTTTGAACAGAATAAAACAATGAATCGGTAAATGCGCATTAATTGCTCATAACGGTATTAATTTTGACTATCGCTTCATAAATAAAAAATTACAACAGAATAATTTACCATTAATTGATAACCCAATTATTGATACTATGCAGTTATCAAGATATATTAATGATAAAATTGCTCGACATAATTTAGGAGCTGTTTCCCATTTATATCGTTTAGAATACAATGATAGTATTGCTCACCGTGCAGATTTCGATGCAGAAATATTAACAAAAGTATGAATTTGCATGTTAAAACAATTAGAATCTTCCAAAATTACAAATCTTAATCAACTAAATACTTTAACTAATGATAATTATTGAAATCGTCAATTTCCAGATAATATTCTAGATGTTTATTGCAAAAATAATAAAGCATTTAAGAAGTTATATAAATTAATTTCTGATTCAAATACTAAACACTTTTACTCAAATCCTAGAGTGTTTTATAGCGAATTAAATGCAATAAGAAATGATTTTATTATTGCTAATGCTCCAACTGAAAGTACTTTATTTGATGTAGCAATTAATGGTACAAATCAAGAACTAATTGATGAAATTAAATATCTTGATTTTGTATTTGTGGCATCACCAAATAATTTGTTACATAAAATTAATCAATATGAATTTACATTGGAACAAATACAAACAATAATCAAAAAGATTATTGATACCGCTAATAAATTAAACAAAAAAGTTATTGCAGTTAGTGATGCATATTATCTTGATGAACAAGATCAAATTGGTCGAAGAGTTTATATTAATTCAAAGTTACTTGGCGGTGAATCACATCGTTTATATCGACATGGTGGAGATAATAGTGTAATCCCAGACACACATTTGAGAACAACTAATGAAATGTTAGAAGAATTTAGTTTCTTAAATGATAAAGAATTAATTAATCAAATTGTCATTGAAAATACTAATGAATTTGCAAAACAAATTGACAATGATCTTCAACCTGTTAAAACAAAATTATACCCACCAAAAATTGAAAATGTTGATCAAAAGTTATCATTATTTGTTGATAAAAAATTAGATGAGGTATATGGAAAAAATCCAAAAGAATTAATTAAAAAAAGAGTTAAAAAAGAATTAAATTCTATTTTGACAAATAATTTTTCAATTATTTATTGGATTGCTCACTTATTAGTTGAAAAATCATTAAATGATGGTTTTTTAGTTGGTTCAAGAGGTTCTGTAGGTTCATCATTTGTTGCTTATTTATTAAATATTACTGAAGTAAATCCATTACCAGCTCATTATCGTTGCCCAAAATGTTATTACACTAATTTTGATGTTGATCAGCCAGATGGATTTAACTTAAAACCATTAAAATGTCCAAAATGTGGTGCAGAACTAATTGGTGATGGTCATAACATACCATTTGAAACATTTTTAGGTTTTAGAGGTGAAAAAACACCTGATATTGATTTAAACTTTTCTGGTTTGTACCAATTAAAAGCTCATGAATTTATTCGTGATTTATTTGGTCATGAATATACATTCCGTGCAGGAACTATTGCTACTGTTGCTGAAAAAACAGCTTTTGGATATGTTAAAGCATATTTTGAAAAAACACAACCAGATCAATTACCAAATTCTGCTTATTTAGATTGAATAATTTCTAAATGTGTTGATGTAAAAAGATCTACAGGTCAACACCCTGGTGGTATTATTATTGTTCCAAGAGATATGAGTGTATTTGATTTTACTCCATATCAATATCCTGCAGATGATAAAAAAATGACTTGATATACAACTCATTTTACTTTTGATAGTTTGCATGAAAATTTATTAAAACTTGATATTTTGGGCCATGATGATCCAACCAAATTAAAAATTCTCGAACGAATGACTGGAGTTAACCCACTTACCATTCCATTTTATGATGATAAAGTAATTTCAATGTTCAGCACCAATAAAGAATTAAACATTAATAGTGATGACATTTTAGGTGAAACAACAGGAGCAATTGGTTTGCCAGAATTTGGTACAGAATTTGTTCGTGCAATTTTAAAAGAAACAAAACCAAAATCATTTGATGATTTAATTTCTATTTCAGGATTAAGTCATGGTACAAATGTGTGAATTGGTAATGCTCAAGATCTAATCAAAAAAACACATTTGCCATTGAAAGATGTTGTAACTTGTCGTGATGGTATTATGACCAATTTAATGAACATGGGAGTACCATCTGAAACAGCATTTAATGTGATGGAAACAGTGAGAAAAGGAAAAGGTATTAAAGAAAATGATTTAAAAATTATTAATGAACACCAAGTTCCTAAATGATATATTGATTCATGTTTAAAGATATCTTATTTATTCCCTAAAGCTCATGCAACCGCCTATGTAATTTCTGCATGAAGGGTTGCATGATATAAGATGTATTATCCTGTAGCATTTTATGCAAGTTTATATACTATCCATTCAGAATTATTTGATTTAGATGCAGCTTTAAAAGGCCCAGAATTTATTAAAGAAAAATTAAAAGAATTACGAAGTAAGTTAAATAGTAAAGTTTCAAAGAGAGAGTTAAAACAAAAAGAAATTGATGGCATTCCAATTTATGAAGCATTGTTAGAAATGTTTGCAAGGGGAATCAAATTTAAAAATGTAAATTTATCTAAATCATCAGCAACAGATTTCCAAATTGATGGTAATTATATTCTTCCGCCATTTAATGTAATTCCTGGTTTAGGTGAGTCAACAGCTAAAGCAATTGTAATTGCGCGTGAACAAAAACCTTTTATTTCAAAAGAGGATTTACTACAGCGAGGAAGAATAAATGTTAGTGTTTTTGAAACTATGAATAATTTAGGTATTACTAAGGATTTACGAGACTCAAACCAGATGAGTTTATTTGATGATTAGTTATGTTAAATATTGTTTTATTTCAACCCGAGATTCCTGAAAATACTGGTAATATTGCACGAACATGTGTAGCATTTAATGCTAAATTACACTTAATCCGTCCATATGGATTCTTTTTAAGTGATAGAAATTTAAAAAGAAGCTCAGTAACATATTGAAATGAATTAAAATTATGTGAATATGATTGTTTTCAAGATTTTATTGAGGCTAATAAAATAAATAAGCCTACTCAGATTTATTACATAACAAGGTATGGTAAAAGTACAACAAGTAAGATAAATTACGATACTAAAAAGGATGTATATTTTGTGTTTGGTAAAGAATCTACTGGGATTAGTAAATCGATTCTTAAAAACAATTTATCAAAAACAATAAGAATTCCTATTACAAATAAAGTGCGTGCCCTTAATTTGTCTAATTGTGTAGCTATGTTAGCTTATGAATATGTTAAACAAGATAATTTTAAAGGATTAGAAAAAACTGAACCTTTTAAATTAAATGAACTTGATTAGCATGGTAAATTAACAATTTTGATTACACCTATATTAAAAATATAATAAGTATAGTTATGGACAAATTAGAAAAAATTACTCCTCGTGACGTTAATTTTGCTCAATGATATACTGATGTTGTTAAGGCAGCAAAGCTTGTTGAATATTCATCTATTAAAGGTGAATTAGTGTTTATGCCAAATGGTTGAGCTATTTGGTCAATTATTCAACAAGAATTAGATAAAAGGTTTAAAAAGTATGGTATTGTTAATGTAGCTTTACCTACATTTATCAAGTATTCAGAATTTATGAAGGAGAAGCAACATGTTGAAGGTTTTGCTCCTGAAGTTTTTTTAGTAACAAGAAAAGGCGATGAGAAATTAACTGAACCTTATGTTGTTCGTCCAACTAGTGAAGTGTTATTTTGTGATTATTTTAAAAAAATAGTTACTTCATATAATGATTTACCAATAAAAGTAAATCAATGATGTAATGTATTTCGTGCAGAAAAAAACACAAAACCATTTTTAAGAACAACAGAATTTTTCTGACATGAATTGCATACAATTCATTCATCAAAAAATGAAGCAATGGAACAAGCTAAAAATATGGCTGATGAGTATTATGATTTTATAACTAATGAATTACTAATCCCTTGCTTACAAGGTGAAAAAACGGCGGGTGAACGATTTGCCGGAGCTGAAAATACTTATACAATTGAAGCATTAATGCAAGATGGTCAAGCACTTCAATGTGGTACATCTCATTATTTAGGCCAAAGTTTTGCAAAGACATATGATATCAAATTTACTAATAAAAATAATAAGTTGGAATATGTTTATCAAACATCAAGTGGTGCAAGTACGCGTTTAATTGGTGCAATTATTATGTCTCATTCTGATGATCATGGATTAAAATTACCATTTAATATTGCTCCTATTCAAATAGCTATTCTTGGTATTTTTGCAGAAAAAGAACCAATGATTAAAACAACTGCTAACAAAATTGCTAAAGCATTAGATAAATATCGATTGAAAATTGATCTATCAAATAAAGGTTTAGGTTATAAAGCAGCATGGGCTGAAACAACAGGTATTCCTTTTAGTATTATTATTGGTCCAAATGATTTGAAGCAAAATCAAATAACAATCATGAGAAGAGATACTCTAACAAAAGAACATTGTTCTATTGGTAAGGTAGCTGAAAGAATTAAAGTATTAATTCTTGAATTTAAAAAGAATCTTTATAATTCTGCAAAAGAAAATTTAGATTCAAGAATTATTAAAGTTAACAATCTTGAAGATTTTAAAAAAGCAATTTATCAAAAGAAAATGATTATAGCTCCTTGAGCTGGTAGCGAAAAAGATGAAAAAGAATTAAAACAAAAATTTGGTGCTACTTCAAGATGCATTAAAAATGAACTTCCAAATAATACAAGTTTAAAATGTTTCTTTACTAAGAAAAAAGCAAAGTATATTGTTTATTTTGCTCGGGCATACTAGTCAATCTATGAAATTAAATAATGTAGAAAGAAAACAAAACCTAACAGATAAACTTGCTATTAAGTATAAATGGATTCATTATTCTAAAAAAACTAGGTTGCAATGAAAATGAGTAAGTGTTTGTATTTACTTTGTGATCTTTTTATTTTTTGTTGGTGTTGCAATTTGTTGAACATTAGGTGGTTTAAAATTTGATGAAAATATACCTGAGCAATATTCATGACCAACTAACAAAGTATTATTTATTGTTGGAATTGTTGGATTTATAGTATCTATTGCTTTGCTTATTTTATTTGGTTGTTGTTTAGTAAAGATTTTTAATAAATCTAGATTAATATATTTTCAATCCGATGAGTATACCAAAAAAAGAATGGAATACATGGAAAGTGATTTGACTAATTATAGTGAAAAAGAGATTAAATGACTATATAAATTACGTTATATTGATGAAGTTAAACGCGATGTAACATTGAAAAAGATAAAAAATAAAAACAAAAAATAAATTTATTTTTTGTTCAAAATATAATTCATTGCAGTAGTAATTTGTTGTTTTGTTGGTAATTTGGTTGTATTAAGTGGATATTTGATTTTTAATTCTCTGTATTTATCTATTGCAAGGTTATGATATGGGAGAATTTCAAATCGTTCCATGTTTTTTAATTTTTTAATAAATTTACCGAGTTTTATTAAATCATTTTTATTATCAGTTATTTTTGGGATAAAAACTTGGCGAATTCAAAAATTTTGATTATTTTTATCAAGGAATTCAATTAGTTTAATTTCTCTTTGCTCAGCTACACCTGTTAGTTTTTTATGCTTTTGTTGGTTAATATGTTTTATATCAACAATTCATAATGGTTTATATTTACATATTTGCTTAAATTTTAATTTATTAATAGGCGTGAAATTAACACCTGCAGTATCAATAGCTAATGAAATTTTTTGATTATGGCATTTTTTAGCTAATTCTTTTAAAAAGTCTAAATAAAGTGTTGGATCACCACCAGAAATAGTAATGCCTCCTTTTTTATAAAATTCCTTATTTTTCAAATATAAACTAATAATTTCTTCAACAGAAATTGATTTAACATCTTTCTTTGTGTCCCAAGATTCAGGGTTATGACAATATAAGCAGCGGTAGTAGCAACCTTGAACAAAAATAACAAGCCTTATTCCAGGACCATCTACTGCTCCGAAAGATTCTACTTTAAAATAAGGAACAGTTAGTTTATTCATGAAGTAAATAATTACATTTTTTTATGGAATGTACGACTAATAACATCATCTTGTTGCTTCTTTGTTAATTTAATGAAATTAACAGCATATCCACTTACACGAATAGTTAATTGTGGATATTTTTCAGGATGTTTTTGAGCATCTAATAAGGTCTCACGGTTTAAAACATTAACATTTAAATGGTAAGCCTCTTTATTGAAGTATCCATCCATTAATTCCACCAAATTATCAGTTGAATTTGATGACTTTTTATTAGTTGATGTTTTTCTCATATTTTCTCCAATTTGACATTATTATATGTTATTTTTTATATTGTATACTATTTATACTTATAAATAGGCCGAAGTGGTGGAATTGGCAGACGCGATGGACTCAAAATCCATTGAAGGTGACTTCATGAGGGTTCAACTCCCTCCTTCGGCACCATAACTATTAAAAAAGATGCCACGTAAACATTTAATTGCAAGTCAAACTAATAAAAAGCAACAAGCACAAGCTAAATTGTGACAAAAATTAGCTCGTGAAATTCGGGCATCAGTTAAAGTTGGAGGTCCTAATCCTGAGGCAAATCCAAGATTAAAATCAGCAATTAGTAAAGCTTTACAAAATAATTTGTCACGAGAGTCAATTAATAAAAACATTAATGGTTCAATCAAAGACACTGAAAAGCTAGAAACATTAGAATATGAGGCATATGGTCCAAATGGATTACAAATCATTATCTGTGTCTTGACTGATAATCCAAATCGTAGTGCAGGAAACATTCGTGGCTATTTAAACAAATTTAATGGCAAAATTGCTAAACCAAATAGCGTTAAATCATTTTTTAAGGAAAAAGGTCACATTATAGTACCTAAAAAACAAAATATTTCTGTTGATTATTTATTAGAGCTAACAATGGAAAATAAAGTTATTGATATTCTTGAACAAGAAGACTGCTTTGAAATTTATGTTGAACCATTTGATATTTATAAAACTGTTGATAATTTAAAAAATAACAATGTTGAAATATTTTCATCAGAAGTTAAATTCTTTCCGAATGAAAAGATTTCTGAATTGGATGATAAAACAAAACAAAAATTATCAGATTTTATTGAATCATGTGAAAATGATGATGATGTTCAATGGGTTGTAACTAACTTTGAGGAAAATTAATATGGTAAATAATAATACATCCTTATACCAAAAATATCGACCAAAGTGTTTTAAGGAAATCATTGGACAAGATGTTATTGTAAAAACATTAGTCAATTCTATTAAATTAAATAGAATTGGTCATGTTTATATTTTTGCTGGTCCAAAAGGTATTGGTAAAACAACAATAGCTAAAATTTTTTCTAAAGCTATAAATTGTGAGAACTTTAATGATGACATTTGCAATAAATGTGAAAATTGCAAGTTAATTAATGAAAATAATACAACTGATATTCTTGAACTTGATGCTGCAAGTAATAGTGGTGTTGAAAATATTAGAACGATTCTTGAAAATTCAAAATTTCTTCCAGTTAACTTAAAATATAAGGTTTATATTATTGATGAAGCTCATATGCTTTCAAATAGTGCATGGAATGCACTTTTAAAAACCCTTGAAGAACCACCTCTAAATGTTGTATTTATTTTTGCAACAACTGAACCTCATAAAATTCCATCAACTATTTTATCCAGAAGTCAATATTTTGAGTTCTCAAGAATAAATGCAAAACAAACTTTAGATCTATTAACAAAAGTTGCTAAACATGAAAAAATTAACATTTCACAAAAAGTAGTTAACTCAATTATTAGTTTATCTGAAGGTTCAGCCCGTGATGCCCTTTCAATTCTTGAACAATTATCATTATTTACAAATAACGATATTACAGAAACTGCTGTATATGAAATTTTTGGTTTACTAAACGTTAATGAAAAAATTAACTTTATTTCATTGATATTTCAAAATAAAGTTAATGAAGTTATTAAAAAAATTAATGAGTATGAAGAAAAAGGCATCAATTTTTCAAGATTAGTACTTGATATTGGTAATATCCTACTTGATCTTCTAATTTATGACCAAACTAGATCTATTGATTTTTTAACTTGCTTAGATTCGACAAATATTAATTTAATAAGTATTAAAAAAGATATTTTGATTAAATGAATTGATTTAGTTCAAAAAAGTTTTAATGAGATTAAAAAAGCTGAAGATGTAAAATTTGCATTTAATGTTTTTGTTTTTTCAATGATAAATATAATTCAGCAACCTAATCTTGCTAATGAATCAATTCAATTAGTAAAATCTAATGTTACAAAAAAATCAAAATCTATTGAATCTCAAGAAACTATTAATGATGACATTAAACCATTAAAGTTAAATATTAATGATATATGTAGTTTAAAAGAAGTTAAATTTGATTCAACAGTTAATACGAAACATGATGAAGTTAGTTTAGAAACTAAACTATCAGATAAAGATTCATTTGATATTGATGAAATTGGCATTCAAATTATTGCTAATAGTTCATCTGAATATAAGAACAATGCAAAAAAAGTTATTAAATCTTTAAAAGATTTAGCAGAAACTTCACAAGAATTCATGTATTTTGGCTCTGCATTTAAATTGGTAACTGCTTCTAAAAACGGAATTATTTTATTTTTTAATGATGAATTAGATGCTGAATTATTAAATAAAAACTTTACAAATTTAGAAATTCAAAAAGCAATTATTAAAATTGTTAGTCAGCCAATGTATATAATTAGTGGTAGTAAATCTCAAATTTTAAAGATGAAAAAGATAGCTTTAACTACACAAGATGTAAAATTAAAATTTGAGCCGAATTTAGATAAAATTCGCCAAAAATTAAAAGAGTCACATGAGCTTGGGACTATTGCATATGAAATTTTTGGTCCAACAACAAAGGATTAAATAAGAGAATTATGTTTAAACTTTTTAAGTATTTCAAAAGAAAAGCGTTATTAATCCTTGCAGGAGCAATTTTTTTGATTTTACTTTCTACACTTTTTCATATTGTTCAACCCACATTCGTTGGTTGGACAATTCAAATAGTTAAAGCTATCAATACAAAAACTGGTGAGCCAATTATAATTGATAGCTTAATTAAAATAGTAATTCCATATGAAAAAGCTTGATTTGCATATTGAATGGTTTTATTAACGATGTTTTGCTTTACACTTTTATCTTTTGGTTTTGGTGTAATTGGATACTTTATAAGTGCTAAGGCTTCACTAATATGCACATATAATTTAAGAAATTGTGTTTATGGAAAGATTTTAACTTATTCTTTTCAAGAGTTGAATACTGTTACCCCAGCATCATTAATTACAAGATTAACAAATGACGCCCAAAAAGTTCAACAAGCATTACAAATGGAATTCTCAATGTTGATTCAAGCTCCAATAACACTTATTGGAACTGGCTCACTAATTTTTACTGCTTCAAAGAATATGGCAATTAATGCTTATTTTGGAAGTATATCATTAGGAATAATAGCATTAATTATTTTACTTACTATTTTAATTGCAAGAATTATTGTTCCTTTATATGGTCATACTCAAAGATCAATAGATGAGACATCATCAATAATTCGTGAAAATGTCTTAGGTGTGCGAGTTGTTAGATCTTTTAATTTGCAAGAGAACCAGAGAGAAAAGATGTCATTTGCAAATAATAAATTAAAAAAGTTAAGTATTCAGGTGGAAATTTGAATTGCTGCAATTACTGTAGTTATTGAATTTGTTATTTTTGCAGGAATATCAATTGTTTATTTACTTTCAGGCTATTTAATTGATTCTGGTTCATTTGATTTATCTTTAGATCTTGTTTATAAGATTTCAACAACAATGTTAATACAATTATCATCATTTATTATGTTTGTAATTGCTATTGCTACAGTTATAAGATCTAAGTCATCAGCAGAACGTATTAGTAGTTTAATGGAAATTACACCTTCAATTGTTAATCCAAAAAGACCTTCTAAATTTAATACAAAAAGATATGATATTGAATTTAAAAATGTAAGTTACAAATATACTAAAGATTCACAAACAGAAATTGTTAAAAATATAAACTTAAAAATAAAATCTGGTGAAACTATAGGGATTATTGGTCCAACAGGTAGTGGAAAATCAACGCTTGTTAATTTGATTCCCCGTCTATATGATCCAACTCACGGAACTGTTTATATTGGTGGTTTAAATATTAAAGATATTGATTTACATGAATTAAGAGAATATATTGGTATTTCATTACAAGATCAAATATTATTCTCAGGTGATATAGCATATAATTTACGATATGGTAAGAAAGATGCAACAGAAGAAGAAATGAAAAAAGCATGCGAATTATCATGCGCATGGGAATTTATTTCTAAATATGATAAATTATTTGCTTCACCTGTAGAACAAAGAGGAAAAAATTTCTCTGGTGGACAAAGACAAAGGGTGTGTTTAGCTAGAACATTAATTAGAAAGCCAAAAATTTTAATTTTAGATGATACAACAAGTGCTTTAGATGCAATTACAGAAAAGAAGGTACAAAAAAATATCAATAATTATTTACCTGATTCAACAAAAATCATTGTTAGTCAAAGAGTTTCCTCAATAATGAATGCTGATCGAATTATTGTTTTAGAACAAGGAAAGATTTGTGGTATTGGCACTCACAATGAATTATTAATGTCTAACAATGTTTATAAACAAATTGCAAAATTACAACTAGAAAGTTTGCAGGAGGCATATGATTAAAAAGATTAAAGCACCGCTACAGAATCAAACTAAATTTGATACAAAATTAACAATAAAGAGACTATGACAATATTTTAAAAATTCAAAAAAACATGTCTTCTTTGCAATTTTATTTGGTTTATTATCATCAATATTTGTGGGTGTATCAATATATATTTCTGGTTATATTTATAATAAGTTTTTTTATCCAGATGATAGTTCACAATTCCCAATTATTGCATTTTGTTTTGTATGTATTATGTTAATGCTAACAAACATATTAACATCATTTTCTGATTTTATGGTGGCAGTAATAATTTCTCGGATCACCGAAAAACGACTTTGTTATGATATGAGAAGAGAAATTTTTAACAAGATACAAAATCTACCAATATTTTATCTTGATCAAAATGCATCTGGTGAACTAATTACTAAAGTATCTAATGATGTTGATAATATTTCAACAGCATACACATGACATTTTGTTCGAGATATTCCTTGATTCTTTAATATTATTGTAATTATCATCTTAATGGGATTGTTAAATTGAGCATTATGTTTAATTACATTGTTAATGTTTCCTTTAATGATTTTAATAACATTAAAGGCTCTAAAATTTATTAAGCCATATTATAAAAAACAACAAGAGTGCACTGCAAATTTAAATGCTTTTATAGAAGAAAGAATTAGTGGTAATAAAATTGTTTCATTATATGAGAAGCAAGATTTAAATTTAAAAGAGTTTGAAAAGTTAAATGGAGATTTATCTAAGAACTCAATTGTTGCTAATGGTTTTGCGAATGTTTTGCCACCCTTGAACATGTTATTTACAAACTTAGCTTTTGTAACTTTAGTAGGTTTAGGTATTACATTAACATGTTTAGGTTATATAAAAACATCATGAAGTGTAATTGGTGAATTTGAACCAGCAAGTTTATTAATTGTATTTACAATTTTTGCGAGAAACTTGTCTAATCCTATTAACCAAATTATTACATCAATGGGTCCAATAATGTTAATGTTTGTTTCTGCTAGACGTGTATTTGATATTCTTGATCAAGAAGAGGAAGTTAAAATTAATAAACCAATTGATTTAAAAAATGTAAAAGGTTATATTGAAGTTAAGAATTTAAATTTCGGTTATACAAAAAATAAGCCAGTGTTAAAAAATATTAATTTCAAATGTGAACCTGGTAAAGTTCTGGCACTTGTAGGACCAACAGGATGTGGTAAAACTACACTAGCAAGTTTGATATCA
>JBGVBX010000014.1:0-2591 GCA_045225975.1 Malacoplasma sp.
CTTTGTTAAATATAAATGAAAGATTAAAGGGAATTTGGTTAAAGATAATTTCATTATGTTTAGGAATTGAGCTAAATTACCATTTAAGCTTACTGCTCATGTATTAAGAAGAACTAAAGCTTCGATAATGCATGAGTATGGAGTGGATGTTAATACAATCTCTATGGTATTAGGTAATACACCAAGAACTGTGATGAACCACTATATCATTTCATCAAATAGGAACTATGATGCTTGTGATATAGCTGATTGTGCAGTGAATGGTTATATTGTTAAAACAAATAATCTATATTTCAATAGAACTTATTTAAGTAGGAAGGAGTAATATATAATATACATATGAGTATCAAGTATAAAATTGACGATGCTAAAAAGAATAAGAACTTAATCAATGATGAGATTAAGCTAAGTAGGATTAAGTCTAAAGGTGGTCCTATAACTAAACCAAAAACTAAAGCTCCAGCTTGATTTATTGAGTTTAGAGACGAACAAAGAGAATTTAATAAGATTATCGTTAATAGACTTGATAGAATAGTTAAAGTTAATAATTTAAAGGAGTAAGATTATGAAAAATATTTCAGTATGTGGTGCAAATTGTGGTGAATGTAAATTCATCCAACAATGTGGAGGATGCACAAAAGTAGAAGGTAAAGTTTTTTACCGACAAGGACAACAATGTCCAGTTTATGCATGTGCTATGACTAAGCCGTCTCATGATTGTTCAAAATGTGATATCTTAAAATGTAAGACATTTGTTGGAACAAAAGATCCAAATATGACTGATGAGCAATGGATAGCTTGATGTAAAATTAAAGAAAACAATTTAAAAAATAAAAAGTAATTTCATCAAAATAAGTAGTGTATCCTAAATGGATGCATTTTTATTTACATAGTATTCATAATATCTTCATTAAATATATTCTTAATATATTCAATATGTGTTTTAGGTATTACTGCTATGAATTAGGGTATTACTGATATTTTAATAGGTATTACTCTTAAATATTTAGGTATTACTCATAGTGGAATAAAATGATATTAAATTTGGACAAGAATTAAAAAATAAGCTAAAAACTATCCCATAGATGGGACAAAACTTAGCAAATTGATTGCTAATTGGTTTTATAAAGTTTTTAATTTAAGTTATTTGTTAGTAGAGATGTTTATTTAAATCACTCTGATAATTCATCATCTGGTGGATCATTGATTGAATGAGTAGTGTTTGTATTTAATAAATCAAACATTCCACACTTATTATCGTTAGTTTCTTTCTTATTAGAAAGAAGTCATTTAAACATTCTAGTCTTAATATCTAACTGAACAAATTTCTTGTATAGAGCAATAAGATTAGTGTATAAAGCAACATTAACATCAGCTTTCTTTAGTAAGCAATTTATCTTAGCTGGGGTTGAAGAACTATAACCAATGATAGTAGCATAGTCAGTTAGAGTTATCCTTCGTCATTTCTTATTGGTTTTATAGTTTCAACCATATTTGCCATCTGTATCTTGTTTAGCAAGAATATAAAGCTCTTGGGCTTGGAATTTCTTGTTATGTCAGTGAGATTTAATAAAGTGCTGTAATTTAGCTAATTGTTTAGCACAGATAAATAACTTTGTTTTGTCTCTAAGTGCTGCTGCTTTAGCTAAATCATTATTCTCATAAGCTATTTTTAATAGCTTGTCTTGTTTTTTAATAAGCTTTCAGAAATAGTTATCAACATCGCTATACTTAACTTGTTTCTCAATGGATTTGACTATCCGATTGAGAATTTGATGCTTATTTTGACTGTTTTCTGTATTTTGATATAAATACATCTTAATTAAAAAGCTCCTTGCTTAAAGTTTTTTAAGATTTGTGTATTTATTCAAAATTAATATGCTATAATATTTGTATTCTGGGTTTAGCAATAAACATAACATCTTCGCCTTTGTGTGAAGATTTTTTATTTATTGTCCCTTTTTTGAATAAATAAGAAATCTATCTTTTACTTTTTAACTAAATTCTGGGTTTAGTGTCAAAGCTCAAGGTGCCTATTTATCGTATTTTCTTCCAATTCCTGCAACCACTGCCATATTTAATAGAAGAAGGACAGAAAAATAAAATATGGCATATGTTTTAAAAAAACAACAAAACGAAAATACAAAGGGTTTACAAAAGCTGGTGTTGGTAAAAAGTTTATATTTCTTTTTCACTTATTTTAGCTACTTTACTACTAGTATTCATAGTACTTATCCAATTATTCCCAATATTCCCTACTATGAAAAACTCTCCAATTTTTAAATGGGTCGGCGACGGCGAATGATTCGATTGAAAAAATGAATTTACAACTTTTGGCATAATTATGATTAGTTCAATATCTGCAATTGGCTCTTTGCTTATATCTTCATTTATTGTGCTTCTTTTAATGAAATCATTTAAATTAGGATCTAATAGATCAAACGACAACAAATTAGGATCTAATAAATCAAACGACAACAAAAGAAAATAAAAGATATTAAATGAAATGTGGTCTTAATTGACCACATTCTAAATTGACACATTAAGTGCAACACTCTGTATAATTAGGGGTTGCACTTTTTTTATACATA